>JAKJEP010000050.1:0-7679 GCA_022705365.1 Planctomycetota bacterium
GGCAAAAAATGAAAATATACCCGATTCCGGAGATATTTTTTACTCCTTTTTTATGAACTTATTTTGGACAAGAGTGAAATAGGATATCTCAGAGAATAGCAATCTTCGCCCTCCCGGGGGGTAGTTTGTCAACGGGCTGTTAGAATCAAGCTACGCTCGAGATCGGCTCTCGGTTGAAGATAAATGTGAAATCCCGGATACCAATGATTCGTTGAGGTGAAACTATGAAATCTTTCATTCTGCGCAAAATGCTTGGTATGGTTGCGACACTTGCGTTTTTCTGCTTGGGGTTCGAGTCCGCACACGCGGGCGATGCCCGGCTGGGCAAGATGAAGGCCGACAGGATTCTGATTCTCGGCAACAGTATGACTACCTGCGGATCGAATCAGTGGGGTCTGTCTGCCAGCACGGCAGACAAAGATTATGCCCATCTGCTCGCGAAAAGCATTGACGAAGTCACGGGCGGGTCTCTTGTATTAGAACAGACGAGCCCTGCCCCCGATCGCTGGTACGATGGCAATCCGCTGCCCAATTACAACGGCAACGTTATCAACGTGGCTGACATATTTGAGCGGAACTACAAGACATGGGACAATGCGCGTATAAAAAACCAACTCGAGTGGAAGGCCGATATTGTCGTCTTGCAGTTCGGCGAAAACGTGCCCATGAATGACTTCGATACCGAGGCCTTTGCCGTGGCCATGAATAAACTCGTGGCGGAACTGAAACTCAGCAGCAATCCTCAAATCTTTATTGTCAGTCACGTTTTGGGCCGCAACCCAGCGATCGATGACATCAAGAAGCAGATCGTGGCCGAGGATCCCGGCCATAGGATTTATGTCGACTTGACTCAAATACACGAAGATTCGTCGAATATGGGGCAGTATTCCCATCCTAATGACAAGGGCATGAAACTGATGGCCGAGGGAATCTTCAAGGCCATGGAAATGCATGCAGCCGAAACCGGAACTTCGCAGCGGTACAACTATGCGCGCCCCTTTGAGCCGCTGACGCGGCCGGCGTTTATCTCTTTACCACCTGGTGCTGTGGAGCCCGCGGGCTGGCTGCGCGACTGGTGTCTGGCTGCGCGGGACGGTTATACCGGACACATGGACGAATATGACGATGCGTTCAAGCACGCATGGGCTTCCGATTACCAGATGACGGGTGAACGTCTCCTTTGGTATAAGGGCGCCTGGCCGTACGAAGGGGGTGGTTACTGGTTCGACGGTCTTGCACGTCTGGGGTATGCCCTGCACGACGATGCGCTTATCCAAATGGCAAAGCGACGGTTGTACGCGGTTGCGGATCATACCAATGCAAACGGCATCTTTTTCCTCTGGTGGCTCGACCGAAACAACCCCGATGACCGCAACGCGGTTGCCGCCGCCCTGGACGGCTGGCCGGTCTGGGCCTGCGGTCTTCTGGGTCGTGCCATGGTCGGATATTACGCCGGCTCAGGTGACAAGCATGTCCTCGACTCGCTTGAAACAGTCTACGGCGCGGATCCTGACTGCTTGCGCGAGATTACCGGAAGCATGTCGAATCTTTGGCCGGCCTTCGACACCTACACATGGACCGGAAACAAGTCCATTGCCGACGCGCTCGACGCCATGTTCGACGAGAAGCGTGCGGGTCTCACGCCGATTTTAAACCGTTACCGTACGGCGCCCGACTTGAAACCCGGCACGGAAGTGGAAAATCAACATGTGGTTGCATTTCTCGAGAATACAACGCCCTGGGCGGTCGGCTACCTGTGGACGGGTGATTCAGGCTATCTTGAGGCGGCCCTTGGCTGGCACGAACTGATCGAACGCGTCGCTATGCAGCCGTACGGTGTACCAGTCTCCGACGAGTGGTACGGTCCCACGGGCGCGTTCCGCGGCAGTGAAACCTGCGATGTGGCGGGGTACGTGTGGAGCCAGGCCGCTCTGCTTGCCGTGAGCGGAGAGGGTCACATGGCGGACCGTTTGGAACGGGCCTTTTTCAACGCCGGGCCGGCCACCGTGTCGCGGGATTTCAAAACACACATTTATTTTCAGAGCCCCAATCGGTTCGCCGACGGATCGCCGAATTTTCCACACGGGCCCATGGCTGGTGGCGGTTCCTACAAACCGAAGCACAGCCCGCTGTGCTGCACGGCTGCGCTCAACCGGATCGTGCCCTACTATGTGACAAACATGTGGATGGCCACCTACGATAATGGGCTGGCGGCGACATGCTATGGCCCATGCAAGGTGACGGCTCTAGCAGCAGACCGCGTGCCGGTCGAAATTACCTGTAAAACCGACTATCCCTTTAACGAAACCATCAACATGTCCGTGAAGCCGGCAAAGGAGGCTGCATTTCCGCTCTTGTTACACATCCCCGCCTGGTGTAAAAATCCGGAATTGAGCATAAACGGCTCCGTCGTCAGCGTCCAGCAGAATGCCAAGGGATTCGTATGCGTCAATCGCAGTTGGAAGCCCGGCGACACCGTGCGTTTGTATTTCCCCATGACGGCACTCGTGAAGACGGGACGCGACGACTCGCAATATGGACCCTATACGGGCGAACATAAACCCACGATGGTGAAGGTACCGAAGGAGGGTAGCACACAAGGCCCGCCGTACGCTACGGTTTCCTACGGCCCATTGCTATTCTCGCTGGCGATACCCGATACCAAGGACGCAAACACGCCCGAGCCATCCGCCCGCTGGGCATTCGCTTTGGATGTGCAGAATCCGGATATTACCGTGGAGCGTCGGGCGATGCCCTCTCGCTGGGACTGGCCGCTCGACTCGCCGTTAAAGCTAACGGTCAACGCAACGGCAATTGACTGGACCCCGGCACCTGCATTGCCCAAACTTCCGAATAGCCCGGTGACTAAACAGAAGGAGGCATCGGAAAAGATCACGCTGATACCATACGGCTGCACAAAGTTCCGCATCTCCATGTTCCCAGTCACCGCAAATACGGAGGCCAGCGGAAGTCATTGAGGAAGTTAGCGTTTAATAAAAAGAGAGGCCTTTCCTTAGGGTTGGTTTACACTCTTGTCCAAAATAAGTTCATAAAAGAGTAGTAGAAAATATCTCCGGTAACCTGTTGGATGCAAAAATTAGAATTCTATAAGCTTTTTGGAAACTAATATTTATAAGGCGCTTGGGCGAACAGTAGGTACCCTTTTGAACGATGATCATACTGATCGATCATTCGGCCTTCAGGGCCATGTTACACCCCACTAACAAAATTCCCACTCGGGAGTAAAAGACATCTGTGAATGGCCGTCCGGACAAATCTCGTTAGACCGCCTTATAGGGTCCAGCCTTTACGGTAGGTACGGCGTAGATATTGGTCCGCCTCCGGCAGATTGGTAACTTTCATTACTTCTGCATCCCAATGGATTTTTTTACGAGTGCGCACCGCCACATTGCCAAGAATAACCGCTTCCGTGAGGGGGCCTGCATAATCAAAGTTAGCCAAGGTATTCCGCCCTCCTTTGCAGGCTTGAATCCATTCCTGGTAATGATCCATACCCCGTGGTAGAATTTTTTCCGGTTGTTTGAAGTCTTTCATCCTGGATTCAGGAATAAGCCTCGGCTCGGCCACATGAGGAAGCAAAATAGTTCCTCTATCTCCAATGTATAAACCCCCATTTTCAGGCATAGCACGGTTTAACTCGAATCCTCCCGGTTGCCAGGGTTTCAAACCACCGTCATACCAGGTTAAAGTCACCGGCGGTAATTCCCCCCGAGCAGGAAATTCATAGCGAACCATAGAGGTCTGAGGGCAACCTTCGTCACTAAAAGGACTGGCGGCCGCTTCTACGGTGGTAGGATGAGTTAAATCCAGGGCCCAGAACGCCGGATCAAAAATGTGACAACCCATATCACCCAGTGACCCAGTACCAAAATCCCACCAGCCACGCCATTTCCCTGGTAGATAAACCGGATGATAAGGCCGATCCGCCGCTGGTCCCAACCATAAATCCCATTGCAAGGTATCGGGAACGGCAGGGGTATCCTGCGGTCTCTGGATAGCTCCACAACCCCAGGTTCGATCACACCAGAGATGAACTTCCCGTACCGGGCCGATCATTCCCGATTTGATCATTTCCACAAACAGTTTCATGGTTTCCGTGGCGTGAATGTGGATTCCCATCTGCGTAACCACTTTTTGCTTCCGGGCCATTTCTGTCAGTTGACGCACTTCAAAAATATTATGGGCCAGCGGTTTTTGACAGTAAACATGTTTACCCATCTTGATGGCCATCATGGCAATGATCGCATGCGTATGGTCAGGAGTAGAAACCGTTACCGCGTCGATGTTTTTCTCCTCCTTCTCCAGCATTACCCGATAATCATGATATTTTCTGGCCTTGGGAAACTGATTATACGTTTCTGCGGCGTGTCGGTCATCCACGTCGCATAGGGCCACAATATTTTCATTGCTCACGGAAGCAACATCATTTGCTCCCATTCCGCCAATCCCTATACAGGCGATATTAAGCTTTTCATTGGCCGAAGGCGTTACCCCCGTCTGACCTAATATTCTTTTGGGTAGGAAAGTAAACAGAGAAGCAGCGGTTGCGCTACCTACTAAAAAATCGCGGCGGGAGATACCTTTTTTACTCATAAATCAGCTCCGTTATCTACTTGTTTTTTGTACCATTCACACCTTCAGGTCTGAATGACTGTGTCACAAATACGCAGATGCACAAAGACAATTTTTACCAATTTTACCTGTTTTCCTAATTCCGGCAAGCAAATTTCCGGCCGTAGTGAGCTAGATGGAAAAGGCTTTTTCCATCTTCTGCATATACAACCGTTCTCTTGACGATTCGCTTGAAAATAGACCGAATCATCATATACGCTGAAACATAATATGCGCCCAGCCAGCCGCCGTTGGATCGAGCCCAACAGCAGCCTGGGCGAGGCGATCGCCTATATGCGGAACCACTGGGAGGCACTCACACTCTTTCTGCGGCAACCCGGAGCCCCGCTGGACAACAATAACTGTCGAATTTGGGCTATTATTTTACACTTAATTGTTCGTAACCATTTACAAAAATTTTCATAAAAACTTCAAAATAGGTAACTTGCGCTTTTGTGGATAACATGGTACACATAGGGCATGGATGCCAAAGATATACTGATTGAGAAGCAAGCGGCGGAAATCCAGACGCTACGTGACTACATCAAAATTCTGGAGAATAAGATCCAGATGCTCGAAGAAAAAATTGCCCGGCTGGAAAAGAATTCTCGCAATTCGTCCAAGCCTCCTTCGAGTGATATGGCCCACCTGATTCGCGAGATTCGCTTCCTGGCCGAACAAACAGTCAAAATTCTGTCCCGTTGGGGCAACGAGTTGCTGGCCTGGCTGAAGAAGTTGTATGATACGCTGCATCGCCGGGAGAAACTGACGGAAAAAGGGTTCCGGCGTGCGATGGAGAAAAAGAAAACGGGTTTTCTCCGGATCATGCGGCGACCGCCGGATCATAAACAGGCGAAGAAATTAGCCCGGCGTTTTACCGGCGAGGCGGCCGAAGATTATTTCCGATTTATAACGGAACCAAACGTGGAGCCGACGAACAATGGCACGGAGCGGCAGATTCGGCCGGTGGTCATTGACCGGCGCATCACCCAGGGTACCCGCAACCAGGCCGGTATGCGCTGGTGCGAACGCATCTGGACCGTGATTGCCACTTGCAAGAAACAGGGCCGAAATATCTTTGATTTTATCCATGACTCCGTTATCGCTCACTGGAGCAATAAATCCTATCTATCGTTAATCCGTTAATTTTGTGAACGGTTACTAGAATTCTAATTTTTGCACCTTGCGAGGTCTTCTGGATTAAACCCAGGTGTTGCGCTTCAGATTGAAATTTGCGTCTCCTATTAAAATGAGGTATGTGAAAATCCCAAATCAGTCTTTTTCCATATGGAGCTGGACCGGCTGCTCGCCGGGGGCGGATATTCCTCTTCGCTGTAGCAGCGATCCTTCTAGCCGGTATAAATCGATGAGAGATTTGAGATAATTCACCACGGTTTCAGTATGTGCGATCTGGCTTATGACAAGGTCTCTCTGGGCCTGTCCGACCAGCAACGAAGTTGATTTCCCCACCCGGAATTTTTCCGTTTCGGCCCGCAGTTTTTCCTCCTGGTAGGTTTGCGTCGCCGCGGTGGCGGCGATCTGTTCGTAGGTACGGCCGACTTCGATGTAGGCGGAACGGACGTCAACCTGGACAAGCTGCATGAGATTATCTAGCGACCTGTATAACTGCTGTTTACTCAATACCGCCCGCTGGTACTGCGCCTTTTCTGCTCGCCTTCTGCCAATCCCGTCGAAAATCAGGCCAAAACTGGCGTCATAATTATCTCTGAAAATCCGGTCCGAGGCCCGGTTGAAGGTGTCCGCATAACCTGTCTTACCGAAGGTGATAAAGACATCCAGACGGGGCAGCAGGCCGTTTTTGGTCATTACCACATCGAGTTCCCCCCGTTCGATTTGCAGCCGTGCCTGGTTCAGATCGGGACGCATTTTCAAGGCAACCTGAACATGTTTCTCTATTTCGTCCAGTCGGACATCCGGCAGCGTGGTATTGTATTCGATAATGATCTCCAGGTTCCAATCGATGTCATTAGACGGACTCAGCAGACGAAGCAGACTCAGTTTAACTTTTGCCAGAGTACCGCGGGCATTAATCAGGTTTTCCCGCCGCAGCGCCACTTCCGCCTGGGCCGCCGCCAGTTCCGTTTCCGCCAGGCTGCCGATACGTATTCGTTCCTCGGTTTCCCCCATCTGTTTTTCGGCTAGGCTCAAGGAGTCGGCATAAATTTCGATCTGTTTTTTCGCCAGGGCGTAGTCCCAGAAAGTCGATTCGACCTGTTCGACCAGCAGTTCGGTAAATCCGCGCAGTTCGTATTCGGAAATCCGGGTATCGATTCTCGCCTGATGGACCCGCGCCTGGTTGGCACGCAGGCTGGCTCCTTCCAGGAGTGCCTGCGTCACGGAAATTCCGAGCCGGTTGGCGGTAAAAGTATCGCTGTAGAGAGAGGAATCGGTATAGGAGGTGCTGGCCTGGAGGGCCGCGGCGGTGCCGGTAGGAAAAAATTCAGAGAGCGATAATTGTCCCGTTACCGAATCGGTAGTGGAACTTTCCGTTCCGCTGCCGGCGCGCGAGAGCCGATCGGCGATGACCCGGTTGTCAGCCAGGCTGCCGGATACAGACGGATCGAATACCGCCTCTTCTTCCGTTTCGCGGGTACTGGTGATTTCGGGATTCATTTTTTCGACAAACAGCGACTGATTATTATCCATCGCCATCAGGATTGCTCTCTGAATGTCGATTTTCAGCGGCTCTTCCGGCGGCGATTTGGCGGAAGTGTCTGCCTCACCGGTACTCATACCGGCCAGGCAGTTCAGGAGAACCACAAAAATGAATAATCGGATCGCACTCGTACTCAACAGGAAGCTCCCCACGGGTCTCTTTTTCTCCGGCACCGGTATAGGCTGGCAAATATTAATCATGAGTTTTGTTTCGTGGATGATTTCAGATGTTCAAATATGGAATAAACCACAGGCACAAACACTAGGGTAATCAGCGTCGAGCTGGACAATCCGCCGATGACGGCCCGCGCCATAGGGGCCTGCGCTTCGCCGCCTTCCCCCAATCCCAGGGCCAGCGGGAGCAGGCCTAT
>JAKJEP010000050.1:7689-13665 GCA_022705365.1 Planctomycetota bacterium
GTTGTCAGGGCAGTCATCAGGATCGGGCGCAGTCTCCGCCGTCCCGCCTCTTCGATGGCTTCCCGAACCGGCATTTGATCCCGGCGCCGCAGCAGGTTGGTATGATCGACCAGCAGGATCGCGTTGTTGACCACAATGCCTTCCAACATGATGCAGCCGATGAAAGACTGGATGTTGAAGGTCGTATAGGTGAAAAACAGCATCAGAATAACGCCGATGGCCGCCAGCGGCACAGAAAACATCACCACAAACGGGTCCCGCAGCGATTCATACTGGCAGGCCATTACCATATAAACCAGGATCAGCGCCAGCACGCAGCTCAGCATCAGCTCACGAAAGGCTTTCTGCTGTTCTTCGTAATCGCCGCCCAGCGTTATCGCGAAATCTCGCGGCACGGGAATCGTCTGCAGCTTCTCCTGGATGTCCGATAAAACGGACCCCATATCTCTGCCGGTCAGGTCCGCGGAAACGGTAATGATTCGCTCCTGGTCTTTTCGTTCGATCATGACCGGTCCGCTCCGCGGCACAACATGGACTACATTTCGCAGTACGACCGGTTCCTGGTTGGCATTGGTGATTGTCAGGTCTAGGATGTCCCTCAAGTCCATCTTATCCGCGTTGCTCAGTTTAACCAGTATGGCAAACTCGTCGCCCCCCTGGCGGTAATAGCCCGAAGTGGTGCCCGATATGATCGTCTGCAGAGCGCCGGCAATTTTCGATACCGTCAGACCCATATCCGCCGCCTTTTGCCGGTCGATGTCGATTAGTTCCTCCGGACTGCCGGATTCCCGGCTTATTTTGGTGTCGGTAATCCCCGCGACCGATTCCACTGCTTTCTGAACCTCTTCCGCCAGCAGGGCAGCCGTGTCCAGGTCATGACCGCGAATCTCCACCTCGACTTTATCCTGACTGGATGTCCCCATCCGCAGGATAAACAGACCCTGTCCGGCCCGGGTTCGAATCATCATCCCCGGAATATTCTTCAGTTTTTTCCGCAGATCCGCGGCAATCTGTTCGCTCGACCGTTTCCGCTCTGACTGGTTTTTCAGGGCAATCCGCAGGTCTCCCACATGGCTGCCCCTGGAGCGCCAGGCTGAACCGCCGATACTGGTCACCATGCTTTTCAACTCCGGTACGCTCTGCCGGACGATTTGCTCGATTTCTTTGAACTTCTCATCGACGAGATCCAGCCGTGTCCCCACTTGCATTTCGCCGTTGACCCGAACCTCGCTTTCGTCGGAACTTGGCATCAGTTCCACCCCGATATATTTCGCCAGCAAAATCGATCCCCCCAGAACCAGCAGGGCACAGCCGGTAATGAGTATCCGGTGCGACAGCGCAACGTGCAGAATTTTCTTATACCCGTCTTCCAGCCGGCTGAGCCATCGCCCGCAGGCGTTGCCTATCCTTTCGCCCAGGGTGAGGGAGGCGTTTGTCTTCCGCGGGGTTGACGGCAGAATCTTCGCCGAAAGCATCGGGACGACCGTAATCGCCACAACCAGGGAACAGAAAAGGGAAAAGCTGATTACGACGGATAACTGCTTGAACATAACCCCGGACATGCCCTTGACGAAAACCAGCGGCAGAAACACCGCCATGGTGGTCAGCGTACTGGCGATAATGGCAGGTGTAACCTCTTCCGCTCCGTCGATGGCCGCTTTTTCCGGAAGCACACCTCCCTCGCGCATCCGGTAAATATTCTCCAGCACCACGATCGAATTATCGACGAGCATCCCGATCCCCAGCGCCAATCCTCCCATCGTCATGATATTCAAGGTAAATTGACCGAAATAAAGCAGCGCAAACGTCGCTATGATCGAAACCGGAATCGCCACGGCGATCACGATCGTACTGCGGATGTTTCGCAGAAACAGCAGCAAAACGAAAACCGCCAGGATTCCGCCGTATATGGCCGAGGAACCAACGCTTTGAATGGACCGCTTGATATAATCCGAGGTGTCGATAATCGGAATGATTTTGATCTGCGGGATATCCCGGTTGATGCGTTCCAGTTCCGCCAAAGCCGCGCCGGCCACCTCGACGGTATTTTTTCCTGACTGTTTGTTAATCGACAACCGTATGCCGGGATCGCCGTTGACCCGGACGGACCGGGTCAGTTTCTGCCAGGAATCCTCCACTGTCGCAATCTCGCGCAACGGAATCGGAACTCCCTGCCGGACGGCAACGACCGTATCGCCGAGCTGCCGCAGGTCGGTATATTCCCCGGGCGTCCGTACGGTAATCTCGAAATTGCCCTTGTCAATCGTACCCGCCGGAATATTTACATTGCCCTCCTTGACATGCGAAAGGATCGTATCGAGCGGAATGGACAGAGCGTTCATCTTGACCGGGTCCAGATTCACATGAATCTCCCGCTGGAGTCCGCCCCAAATATCCACCGCCGCCACGCCGGGCACCCGCTCCAGCCGGTATTTCACGTCATCCTCGATAATCTGCCGGGTTTTGACCGGATCGAGATGACTGGAGGCGCCCAGAATCAGGATGGGGAAACTGGCCAGGTCGAACTTTCGCAGGGTCGGCCGCTCGGCCTCTTCCGGCAACCGGGGAATCACGCGGTCCAGCCTGTCGCGGATGTCGTTGGCCGCCGCGTCCAGGTCGGTTCCCCAGGTAAAAGTAACCCGGATCGTCCCCTGCCCTTCAACCGATTCCGAAGTCAATTCTTCCACCCCTGGTACCGCGCTCAGCGATTCCTCCAGGGGCCGGCTTATAAGTTCCTCAATCTCCTCCGGCCCGGCATTTTCATAGGTACAGGACACGCTGATCGTCGGATAGGAAATGTCCGGCATCAAATCGATGGGCAGCCGCAGTAAAGAGATAGCTCCCAGCAGGATCACCATCAAAACCACCATGGTGGTAAAGATCGGGCGGTGGACGGCAAAACGAGAAAAGTTCATTTCCGGATTCCGTTCTGCATCAAAATAATATCCGAATCGTCCTCTACCAAGTGATTGCCGATGGTGATTACCGCACCCGTAAAGTTTGGCTCGGTTATCGCTACCCGTTCCCTCTCAATGATACCCGTTACGACCGGCAGAAAACGGGCCTTGTTCTCTTTCGTATCCGCCAGAAAGACACCTTGTGTGCCGTTTCGCTTGACGAGCGCCGAGATCGGGATAATGATGACGTTCTCGTGATGCGAGAATTCGATCTGGGCGCGCACGAACATCCCCGGTTTGAGCAGCAATTGCAAATTCGGCACCTCGATCTCCAGCCGGGCCTGTCGGCTGCTTTCCTTGAGAAGCGGCGCGATGCGGACCACCGTGCCGGTGAATTTCTGGTCCGGATACGAATCGGTGGTGATCTCCGCGGCCTGCCCGATGCGGACCTTCGGATAATCTCGCTCAATGACATGCACCACCGCGGTTACCGGATCATTTTCCAGGATCGATACAATCGGTTGATTTACCTGTAAAAGGGTCCCCTCATCAACAAACCGTTCCCCCACCACCCGCGTGGAATCCCCTTCTTCCCAGAATGCCCGGACCTGGGTATAAGAGAGCCGAAGCTGAGCCGCCTGAAGCGACGATTGCTTCTGATCGACCAGCGCCTGCGAAACCTTCAGCCGGCTCTGGCTGGCGGTATAGGCCGCTTCCGACTCATCCAGCTCGGACACCGAGGCGATCTGCTTTTCCCGCAGCGCCTTCGCCCGCTCATATTCCCGTTGGGCCAGTTCCAGTTCACTCTCGCTGTTGGCCGCATTGGCCTGGGCGACCTGCAGCTCCGCCTTCGCCTGCTCCACCTGCTGGGAAAACTCTTCCCCATCCAGCACCGCTATGAGCTGATTCCGCTCGACGGTATCCCCAACATTTACCAGGAGTTTTTTTAACCAGCCCGATACCTTGGGCGCTACGATAAACTGTGATTTTGGAATCAAGGAACCGCTGAAGACCCCGATATCCCGGATGGATCCCGTCTCAATTTCCCTGGTTTCCACGGGTACGGAAGTATCGGTTGTTTTCAGAGGTAGCTTGCCGGCCTGTAAAATCCGCTTCCGCACCTGCCAACCAATCACTGCGATCAAAGCAATTAGGATTATTATGGTGGCTTTTTTCATAGTTTCTTCATAGTTTACACATCAAGGGGTCTTATTTTTCGTATCATATCCATTCTTTCATTTTAGTGCAAATTATCTTGCAAATAAAATGTATGAATACATAATATCTTTGTAAATAAATACTTATATGAATTCTGCGATTCAATAATAGAAGATTCGGTGCGTTCTAGCCCTCTCACCGGTTCGGGAACATAATGACCGATGGTGTCAATCTCAAAACCGGAAAAATACAGGTTAGCGGGGTCCACTTTAACACCGATCTCAAATGCCCAGGCACCGGCATCTGCGGTAAAATCAGTATTTGTAAAACTGAAATTGTCTTGGGTCCATTCTGTCAGGCTCGTAAGCGAGCCGGAAGTACCAAAATTGACTTCCGTTATGCCCATATCCCCCAGGTACGGGACTTCACGGATTTGATAACCCTGCTTTTTCCCGACAACTGTAATCAGCGGTATGCTGCCGCGTGCATATTCTTTGAATTGAAATGGGCTAATTCCCTGGTGCCTAATATGTCTTACCTTGAAACAAAGTATGTTATGTCCCGTCGCACAATACAGCGGGCCCGGGCCAAATTAGCACGGCTGGGAATCATTGAACATATCAGCAACCTGAATGCCAGATATGGTGGTCAATCCGGTTGGAAACTCTCCGGTCGGTTTGAGCAGGGATTGCGGCATCTGGCGGAACATGCTGCCTCCTTCCGCCAAGGTCCAAGTGTTCATTGCGGAGGGGTATATTCTGCTGCTGGCACATTTCCGAGAGCAGGTTCAGAAAATAACTCACGGTCAGGGTTTTGCCGGTGCCGGTCTTACCCCAGATAGCCAGATGGCAGGGATGGTTATCGCGGAAAATCCCGGCGAAATGGCTGGCCAGTTCCTTGATCTCGGTGTCACGGACATTGGCATTGAAGATTTCTTCCAGTACCGCCAGTTGTTCGGCCCGGATAAGCTGTTCATCATCCAGAAAGCGGCGGTCTTTGATAATGGCGGAATCCACCATATTCTGGATCTGGTCGAGAATCTTACTACGTACTTTGACTGGTTCCATCGGAAAATCACCTCAATATGTTCCATGGGAAGAGGTACTATTTATATTTTTTGCCACCCCAGTAGTTTATTCGAATTGGCGTTAACCAAATCTCGTGAAGTTGAATTTGTTATTATGGAAGTGAATGATTGTTTAAATCCGGATTAAGGATGCACGTCGGGTTGAAGAGTCGGATATAATCAATTGAAAACCTGTGCCAGTAACTTTAAAACCATTTGTCGAAAAAGTACTTACAAGCGTAATATTCTTTTATTTCTATTGTCGACCTTGATCTGCAACATCTTTGCAACAGAAATGTACTTTAATCAATTGATGGAATTGAAATCAGCGGCCAAAGCCGAATATCAGATTGGGGATTGTATTATTTAATTTAATGTCTTCGATGATAACTACTCGGTCAAAATTGCTGTCTGAAAAAGGCATTTACAAAAGAAAATGAGTGATCCTTTTTGGATCTGGTTCTGGTATATTGTGATAAAACCAAGAAAGGCAACATGCTTTTATTTCCCCATTTTATATCACTGATTCGCCCTTTTCATACGTAATCCAAATAATTTGCGTAACCCCGTTTCTCTTTAGTTTGACTCCCTGCTCCATAAGCTCCAGGCCACTTATTGATTTTTCCATATCTGATTGAGCCGGCTGAATGTTGGATAAGATCGGCAAATCGCCCAGAGCAGCCAGGCAGGTGGCGCGTAAATTTTTATCGGAGTTTCCAAAAAAAGTACCTTCAAAAAAGCTATGATCAACTTTGGCCAGCGTACCGGTATATTTTTTCGTTTCGTATCGAGCCAGGGGATCCAGTCCGTGGAGTTTCACCACCCGCACAGCGGGTCCTTCCTCGTCCGTTAGAA
>JAKJEP010000050.1:13675-14001 GCA_022705365.1 Planctomycetota bacterium
GCCTTTTTTGCGGCAGGTCATACTGGCAGGCCGTGCAGGACGTCGGGGCGCCAGAACTGGTCATAGGGTGGACTATGCAAGGATTCGTCTCCTTCTGCCGGATAGACTGCCGGTAAGCCGGTTCCAAACCGGTACAGGCCTGCATCACCTCGATAAATTCATCCGGGGGAGTACCGTCTTTCTGGAAAAGATTGTTAACCCATTGGTTCCTGCTTTTGGCGGAATTGAACAGGAGCGGACCGCCGGCATTCCGATACACAATGTTATTCTCATAGATACATAAAAATTCCTTTCTAAAAAAGTTTCTATCCTGGCATCCTTGCCAG
>JAKJEP010000510.1 GCA_022705365.1 Planctomycetota bacterium
AATGGGCAAATTGCAGCGGCAGATGCCGGGGATCAAGTCCTATCGAGCGGGCCACTTCCGCAATCTGCAGCGAATAGCTGGGCGTACAGATGAGAACCTGCGCCCCCAAATCCTGCATGAGCATGATCTGGCGCGGAGTGTTGCCCGAAGCGGCCGGGATAACCGCGGCCCCGACCTTTTCCACGCCGTAATGCAGTCCAAAACCGCCGGTGAACAAACCATACCCGAAGGCAATTTGCACCATGTGGTCCGGGCGCAAACCGCCGGCTACCAGAAAGCGGGCGCAAAGATTGGCCCACATTTCCCGGTCCTGTTTTGTATAGGCGACAAAGGTCGGTTTACCGGTGGTGCCGGAGGAGCCGTGAATCCGCACGATCTGCTCCCGTGGGACCGCCAGCAGGCCCAGCGGATAATTCTGGCGAAAATCCTCCTTCGTAGTGATGGGCAATCGGCGCACATCCTCCAGCGAGGTAATGGAGTCGGGGGTAATTCCCAACTTGGCAAATTTATTCTTGTAAAATGGGACATGGGCCACCCGGGCTACACACTGCCTCAGCCGCTCCGCCTGTAATTTTTTCAGGTCCGGCCGCGGCAGGGTTTCCGCCGGGTCCCAGATTCGATTTTCCACTACACATTTCATCATGATGACACCTGTATCCCGGGGGGCAGGGATGGGGCTACGTTAAACACGCTTGAACAGTTCCGAGCTTTCCACGATTTTGAAACCCTGGGAACTTAACAACTGGATGGCGGCATCGGGCGACTCGAATCGGAACGTGATAATCGCCTTGTTTTCCTGCCGGAAGGTAAAGGCATACATGTATTCGACATTGATTTTGGCCTTTTCAATCGCTTTCAAAACCTTCTCCAGACCGCCCGGATGATCCTCCACCTCTACCGCGACCACCTCGCTGACATGGACCACGCAGCCGGCCTTTTCCAGCAGGGTCTTGGCCTTCTGCCAGTCCTTTACAATCAGGCGGAGAATGCCGAACTGTTGGGTATCGGCCAGGGAAATCGTGAGGATGTTAATGCCCGCATCCGCCAGTATCTTGCACGGTTCACTGAGCCGCCCCGGTTTATTTTCCAGGAATACGGATAGCTGATTGAGTTTCATATGGCTGCTCCTTTCTAAGGATCTATTGGTTATAATTTTCGGTTGTCAATGAGCCGCTTGGCCTTGCCTTCACTCCGCTGAATACTGTGCGGCTCGACCAGTTTGATTTTCGCACGAATGCCAAGGGTGTGCTCCACGGCACTGTTGAGTTTGGCCTGCAGGTTTTCCAGGGCGCGGATCTGGTCGCTGAAGACCTGGGCCGTGACTTCCACCTGAATTTCCATCATATCCAGGCCTTTTTCGCGGGTGAGAATAATCTGGTAATGGGGCAGAGTTCCTTCCACCGACAACAGGGCCTCCTCGATCTGGGAGGGGAAGACATTCACCCCGCGGATGATGAACATGTCGTCGCTGCGCCGGTTGATGCGTTTAATCCGCCGGATGGTGCGGCCGCAGGGGCACGGCTCGTTGATAATGTTCGTGATATCCCGCGTGCGGTAGCGGATCATCGGCATCGCCCATTTGCTCAGCGTGGTCAGGACCAGCTCGCCTTCCTGCCCGTCCGGCAGCACCTGGCAGGTTTGCGGATCGATGATTTCCGGGTAAAAATGATCTTCAAAAATATGCAGCCCCGCCTGGGCCGTACATTCACTGGCTACCCCCGGCCCGATGATTTCGGAAAGACCGTAGATATCATAAGCCTTGACGCCGCTGTCCTGTTCGATGCGGCGGCGCATTTCCTCGGTCCACGGTTCTGGATGCGGATTCCCAGTTCCCCGGCCCGTTCGATCAGGTGCAGGAAATAGCTGGGCGTGCAGCAGATGGCGGTTACGCCGAAATCCTTCATCACCATGATCTGTCGGTCGGTGTTGCCGCCCGAAGTAGGGATGACGGTAGCTCCCAGCGTTTCCGCCCCGTAGTGGGTGCCCAGGCCGCCGGTAAACAGGCCGTAGCCGTAGGAGTTCTGTATGATATCCCCTTTATGCAGCCCGCAGGCGGCAAAAGTCCGCAGCATGGTGCTGGACCAGACATTGATGTCCTCCTGGGTGTAGGCCACCACAATCGGTTTGCCGGTGGTGCCGCT
>JAKJEP010000511.1 GCA_022705365.1 Planctomycetota bacterium
GATAGATTTAGAGATAAAACCTAAAAGCCCGCTTATCGATTGGTTATTTGGATTGCATGAACAAAAAATTGATACAATTGAATTACGACCAGAATTTCCACCATTTTCTTTTTGAATACAGTTTCTTCATTTCTTTTTCAAATTTATCTTCATCGCCATCAGTAAAAGAGTAAGTGATTTTTGCGTTTGGGCATTTTGAAATGATTATCTTTTCAGTTTCAGGGGACATTTTCCACTCAGAGTAAATTCGAGTAACCAAATCTCCATCTATATCATTGTCTTGGAGAGATCTTAACGTATCAAGAATTGCGTCGTCCTTATTTTGATAAGTGGAGCCCTCGCATGTATGATACTCGCCATTTGATTCAAATTCGAATACAGCAATATTAATGGGTCGTTTATTGTTGTTTTCGCTCATTATTTTATGGCACCTATTTTAAAACTACCCTTGCTGCCAGCATTTTAGGAATTATCCTCGGTATCAATAAGTCATTGTACCCGCAAATGCGGTTTACGCAAAGAAAATCGCGGGTTTAGATATTGGAGGATTTTTTCTGTTGGGCCAGGGCGCGGAGGTGGTCGGCCTGGTCGAGGGGCAGCGGGGACAGACGCGGCTGGGTGAGGAGGATCTGGCAGGCGAGTTCGAAGAAGCCGGCCCGCTGGAGAGTGTCGGGGAAGTCTTTGCCGAGGGTGACCATGCCGTGGTTGCGCAGCAGGGCCAGGTCATGGTCGCGCAGGGAATCAATGACCGCCTCGGCCAGTTCGGCTGAACCTGGCTGGTGGTAGTCCACCCAGGCGGGTGTGCCGATATAAAAGGGGATTTCAATGATGACATCGAAGTTGGTGTCGGCAGGATTTCCGCAAGCAACGGCGGTGGCATAAGGGGACTGGAAGTGCAGGACGACATTGGCATCGGGCCGGTGCCGCAGGATGCCCAGGTGGAACTTCGTCTCGATGGAGGGTTTTTTGTTGTTCAGTATCGTACCGTCGTCCAGCTTGCAGATGACCACCTGTTCGGCGGTCAGCTCGCCCAGCCAGGAACTGCTGGCGGTGACGGCGGCGCGGTCCTCCCGAAAGCGCCAGGACATGTTGCCGCTGCTGTAGCGGAGCAGGTCGTAGCGGGCGGCCTGGTGGCAGGCGGTGATAAACGTTTGCAATTCTTCGGGGGTGATATCGGGCATGGTTTTACTCATTCATTATTCGGGTTTGGGTTCCAGGCCCATTTGAGAGCGCAACTGGTTATCCTTGTCGATGGTTTTCTCGAAGACCTCTTCCTTGAACCGCTGGACGGAGCCGTCGGCGAAGAGGACATTTCGCCGGCCCTTATGCCAGGGTTTTTTGTCATAGGCGACGATCAATTCGGCGGAAGCGTTGTTATCCAGGTCGCCGCCGCGATATTTGTAGGAGCTTTCGCCGAAGGGGACCCCGCTGCCGGGACAGACCAGCAGCCAGGGGGACAAATCCACCGTTTCGGTCAGGGCCTCCAGCGAGGGGGGATTCTGACCACCATTCTGGTCCCGGTAGGCGACCAGAGCCTGGCCGATCAATTTCAGGGCTTCGTCGCAATGCGGCAAAGTACGGCTCCTGTTGAAGTTACGTCGGTTTTATTCCGCGATTTCCAATGGCAAAAATTAAAACAAGTTCGTATTATCATTCGGGAGGGCAGATTTGTCATGGGAAAAATCCGGCCGCTTTTCCAAAATATCACCCTTTTTTCTTACAGCGGGGATAGGAAATCGTTATATTGTTGGGCTTGTCCGACCGGGCTGGCCGGACATAGAAACAGGATAAATAAAAACGATGAAATATAAAGCGGTACTTTTTGATCTGGACGGCACGCTGGTGAATACGCTGCGGGATCTGGCCGACAGCGTAAATCAGGTGCTGGCGCAGTTTTCACTGCCGATCCATTCGGTGGAATCGTATAAGTGGCGGGTGGGCAACGGGGCACGGATGATGATATCGCGGAGCCTGCCGGAGGATCAGCAGGAACTGCTGGAGCAGGTGCTGCCGCGGCAGCAGGCGTATTACGGAGAGCATTACTGCGATACCAGCCGGCCGTATCCGGGGGTGCCGGAAGCGGTGGCGGAGTTGAAAAGACGCGGATTGAAAATGGCGGTACTGTCGAATAAACCGGATG
>JAKJEP010000512.1 GCA_022705365.1 Planctomycetota bacterium
CAGATGCCGCATTTTGCGGACTTCCTCCGGCCGGTGCAGGTTCAAAAACGGCCGGATATGCAATTCCCCGGAACCGGCATGGCCATAATACACCATCGGCAGTCCCATTCGCGCCGAGATCTCCTGCAAACCCCGCAGGTACTGCCCCAACTGCTCCGGATTGACCGCCGCATCCTCGATCACCGGGATCGGCTGAACCGGCCCCTTGCCCCGAAAGAGCAGCGGCACTGCTGCCTTGCGCGCCGCCCACACCCGAGCCTGCACTTTGGGGGAAGTGATTTCATTGACACCCTGACACCGTGCGGAGGCGGGCAATTGCTCTGCCATCCGGCGGGCCTGCTGTAACTGTTTCAAAACCGCCGCCTCGTCCGGGCCGGAATACTCCACCAGCAGCGAGGCATCGATGTCATCGGGCAGGACGTCGGCATATTCCGGATACGCCTCCCGCGCCAGCCGCAGCGATTTGCCATCCATCAGCTCGCAGGCCGCCGGTTCCGTCCGCAAAATCTCCGGCAGGGCCAGGGCCATCGTATCCAGTGTAGCAAAATTAAGCTGGAGCAGCATCTTTACCTTTGGCCGGGTCACCAGCCCAATCGCCGCCTGGCTGACAATCGCCAGTGTTCCCTCGGATCCCGCCAGAAGCCGGCCCAGATGCACCCGGCCATCCTGCAAAATCGAAAAAACATCATAGCCGCTGCGGTTCCGCTCCGTTCGAGGCCTGACCCGCTCCAGCAATTCCCGGTTGGAATGTATCAAAGTATAAATCGAGTCGGTCCACTTCCCAACCACCCCCCCGCCGTTAGGGCCGGGACTATGATCCGCCAGCTCCACCAACTGCCCGTCCGCCGATATCGCCCGAAGCTGCCGTAAATGCCGGCTGATATAGCCATATTTCAGCGAATGGGCACCGGTGGCATTATTCCCGA
The DNA here is from genome assembly GCA_022705365.1 of Planctomycetota bacterium. Taxonomy (GTDB): domain Bacteria; phylum Planctomycetota; class Phycisphaerae; order Sedimentisphaerales; family SM23-30; genus JAKJEP01. Next base: position 927 of record JAKJEP010000512.1, read on the forward strand.
TTACCCCCCCGATGGCCGCCCGGTTGCCGCTGGAAGGGTCCGGCCCGATCTGCCTGCCATAGGGAGCCAGCCGCCGGTTCAACTCATCCAGTATAACGCCGGATTCCACCACCGCCTCATTGGCCTCCAGGTCAATTTTGTGTATCCGGTTCATAAACCGGCTCATGTCCAGAATAATCCCCTCCCCCACCGATTCACCGGCCAGACCGCTGCCGCCGCCCCGGGCGATGACGGAAATTCCCTCCGCCCCGGCATATTGAACCACTTTTACGATATCCTGCTCATCTCGCGGCAGTACCACGCACAGCGGGGTAATCTGGTAAATGCTGGCATCCGTGCTGTACATCGCCAGGCTCAGCGGATCAATCCGCACCTGGCCGGAGAGCATCCCGCCTAGATCCCGGCCCACAGATTGTCTTCTATCCGCCATATTCATGTATAAAATCTTGCATCCAAAGCCATTACCAAAAATCACTAAAGTACCATATTTCAATATCTTATGCCGCAAAATAGCCCAAAGCAAGACCTATTTAGCCAAACGGATACGTGTCAACCGGTAAATTTCCCTTGCTTATAGCGACCGGCTGAATAGAATCTGGATTCCTATAATTGTTTGTCTGAAATCTACTTAAACAGGAGTATAAACGTGCTCGGTTATTGGAAATATCTCGAAAAAAGCGATCCGGAAATTTATGATGTCATCCAGAAAGAAGAACACCGCCAGCAATCCATGCTGGAGATGATTGCCTCGGAGAACCATGCCTCCCCGGCGGTTCTGGTGGCGGCGGGAAGCTGCCTTACCAATAAATATGCGGAGGGGCTGCCTAAAAAACGCTACTACGGCGGCTGCGAATATGTGGATGTGGTAGAGCAACTCGCCATCGACCGCGCCAAGCAATTATTTGGCGCAGATTACGCCAATGTGCAGCCGCACTCCGGCACGCAGGCCAATATGGCGGTCTATTTTTCGCAACTGGAGCCGGGCGATACGGTTCTGGCCATGGACCTTTCCCATGGCGGCCACCTCAGCCACGGCTTCAAGCTGAATTTCAGCGGCAAACTGTATAAATTCATCAGCTATGGCGTCCGGCGGGATACGGAAACCATTGATTACGACCAGCTCAGCCAGTTGGCCAAAGAGCACAAACCCAAACTGATAGTCTGCGGGGCCAGTGCGTATCCCCGGCAGATCGA
>JAKJEP010000513.1 GCA_022705365.1 Planctomycetota bacterium
TTTGTCTCGCTGGCCGCCGCCCAGTCGCAGCTCCAGCGGAAACAAAAGGTCCTGGAGGCAATTTTCCAGACCGGTATCGTGGACCCTGCCACCGGCCGGCTGTTTGCCTTTACCCTGGAAAAACTCGCTACCGCCCAAATCCAAACCGTCGTCGCTAATGCCGTGCCGCTGGAATATGAAATCAATACCCCGCTGGCCCTTTTGCATCATTTTCCCGAACAGGTTTTTGCCGGCCTGGCCATCCTCAAAACCTGGCTCGGCGCTGATCAGGCCCTGATGGCCTACCCGCACTATTTCCCCATCGACAAAACCACCGCCCGCCAATGGCAGGTCCAGTGCGTACCCGTCAGCGAAAAATATCCCCAGGGAACCGGTCCTTCGGTACTTGGCACTTTGCGAAAACAGGGTGTTCTCAAACGGAAACATCGACCGGCCTCCGCCGCGGTTTTCTCCATCCAGATCCTCCGCCAGATCGAACGGACGGTACTGGCGGGCCATAAATCCCTCGACCGCATCATCACCGTCTGCGGGGATGGCGTTGCCCGGCCCCGTCACTTCCTGGCCCCGGTCGGTACGCCCCTTATGGACCTGTTACACGCCGCCCAGATTCAGGAACACGCCCAGTGCGTCGCCCGGAAATCCTCGCTGACCGGCGAGCCGATTAACCCGGAAAACGCCGTCATCACTCCCCTTAGCGAAGCCTTTATCGTCCTCCGGCAGGTGGTCCATCCCCAACCCCAGCGCTGCATCCGCTGCGGACGGTGCATCGAATACTGTCCTGCCCGCATCGATCCGGCCCGGCTGCTGCACCTGGCCGAAACCGGCCGTTTTCCCCTGGCCGTCCGTATGGGCGCCTATTCCTGCGTCGAATGCGGTCTCTGTTCGTACCTGTGCCCCTCCCATCTGCGCATCATGGCAAACATCTGCATGATTAAATCGCATGCCTCGTCCGCTCCATCGGCCCCGCCCGGGCAGGAGGAACCGGTATGAGCGAAACGTCCAGATCCTGGATTCTCTCCAACCCGCCGCATCGGCTGGTCCTCGAATCATCCCAGCATATCCTGCGCGTCACCGCCGCCGCCCTTCTGGTGCCGGTCCTGGCAGCCGGCTGCTTCTTTGGTTATCACGCCCTGAAACTTATTTTGCTGGCCGTTCTGGCCGCCTTATGCACGGAATGGCTGGTCAACACCCTCAAACACGAAAATGGCTCCGGCAGCTTCGCCCACAGTCTGGCGATGGGCCTGATCTTCGCCTTCACCCTGCCCGCTGCCTGCCCCTGGTACATAGCCCCCCTCGGCTCCGCCGCTGCTATCCTCATCGGCAAACATTTCTTCGGCGGCCTGGGCCACTATCTCTGGCATCCCGCCCTCATCGGCCGGCTGGTCGTCCAACTGCTTTTCCAAAACCAGTTCACTTCCGAATCCGGCCCCCTGCTCCTGCCCGAGACCATGTTCACCGGAAATATCAAAACGATCACCACCTCCGCCGACTGGTTTTCCTTTAACTGGTTCCGCTCATACGGTTCCGATACCGCCGGCTGCCTCCTGCCCCAGCCGCTGGAACTCCTGCGGAATTTTCCCGACCTGCAATTCCTCGACGCTATCCCGCAATTCCAGCAATACCTCCTCCAGAAACTCCCCCCCTTATCCCATCTGGTCATCGGCGCCAGCCCCGGTCCTCTCGGTGAAACCTCCGCCATCGCCCTCATCCTGGTCGGCCTCTACCTCTTCTATCGCGGCTACCTCAACTGGCAATTCTCCCTGACCTTCCTGGCTGCCGCCTACCTGGCCGCCCTCCTGCTGCCCATCCGGGTGGTCCAATCCGACCTGTCCATGCATTACATCTACTGGCCTGTCATCGCCGAAAATCCCGCTGCCGGCTTTACCCTGGCCAATTACCAGCTTTTCTCCGGCTCCCTCCTCTTCTGTGCCTGCATCATCGGCGCTGATATGACCTGCCGCCCCATCACCAGCCGCGGCCAGGTCTGCTTCGCCGCCGCCGCCGGCCTGCTGGCGATGGTCTTTCGACTTTATACCCCCATCGCCATCCCCTCTTATGCCGCCCTCCTGGCTATGTACTGCTTCGTCCC
>JAKJEP010000514.1 GCA_022705365.1 Planctomycetota bacterium
TCTTAGCTCTTTCCACCTTCGATCCGTCATACACCGTATCCTCACCAGGGGGATACGATGTTCCTTGGCCATCCCACCTGTCTTTGGGAACCATCTGGACAAAAGAATGGAAACGCAGTATAATGATTCGTGTAAAGGAAGCGGGCAGATTTCCGCCCGGAAAGAAAAAAACGGTTTGGCAGAATTGTAAATAGCTGGTATGGCGAGTTCTATGCATGTAAGAAATACAAAAACCACCCTGGCGGATATTAGTAAAGTGACCCAGGTTTCCATCAATACGGTCTCGAAAGTTCTTTCCGGCCAGGCGAAAGCCGCCCGCATCAGTGATAAAACCATTAAAAAGGTCCAGAAAGCCGCCAAAGAGCTGGGGTACATTCCGAACCTGATTGCCCGCGACCTGCGGGCCAAGCAAACCGGCATTATCGGGGTATTTATCGCCGATATGGCCGATTCAAACTATGCGAAAATCGCGCAGATCGTTTTGCAGCGGCTTCATGATAAAGGGTATCGTCCCCTGCTGTCCGTGGCGGAAATCGGGCTGGAACTCTGCTGGCAGGAGTGGCTGCTCAACCGGATCCAAGGGCTGATCTTGTGCGGCACGACGGACAGAATGGATAACCAGTTTTTCCATCTGCTGCACCAGCATGCGATGACCGCGGTTATCGCCGGGTGTGCCTATAAGCCGCTCCAGAATCAGAAAAAAATCCCCGGACTGGATGTTTCTTCCGTATCCATGGACAATTACGCGGGGATGGATCTGGCCATCCATCATTTGCGGCAGCAGAATCACCGGAGAATCGCGTATATCACGGGGCCGGGCTGGCACACCGATGCCTATGAACGGCAGATGGCCTATGAAAATATCATCCGTCAATACCATGAACCGATTCTGGCGGAACAGGGCACCGATACCGCCTTCTGGCAGCGGGGGTATAATGGCATGAGGGAACTGCAGCACCGGGGGCAATCGTTTGACGCGGTGCTGGCTTATGATGATATAACCGCGATTGGCGCCATGAAGTGGCTGCAGGAAAACAAGCGGAAGATCCCGGAGGATGTCGCGATCGTTGGCGTGGATAATGCCCCGGAATCGGAATATACCACGCCGGCTTTGACCACGATTTCGCTGCCCACCGAAGCGATTGGGGAAAAAGCCGTTGTCCTGCTGGAAAGCCGTTTGTTTGCCCAGTCACCGGTGGAAAAGATATTGATTATGCCCTCCCTGATTCCCAGGGCCAGTGCCTGATTCGCGGCCGGCCCCGGTCCAATATTTTTATCAAATTTTTGAGTACCCTTTTTTCAAGCCGCCCGATTTTCGCTGAAAATTATTGAAAAATAAGGAGTTACAAAAAGAATTAACGATAATGCAATAAGCAGAAAAAGATAATTTATTTATTTGACATATATGAACGATAATGGTAATATTGACAGAATAAACGTTAATTCTAAAATGTCATGCGGCTTGATTCAGCAAGTGAAGGCTATGTTTCTCAGGCAAGTAAAAGGATTCGTGCGAGGAAGTGAGGATGGGAATTTGTGGCAGAAATTTTGTCGCCGCGTGGCATACCCAAGAGACACCCGTATGGAAAGGAGGTAAAAAAGTAAATGGAAGAAGTTGATGAAAAGATCGGATTCTGATCCGATCTGGGAAAACATCATGCGAGCGAAAAATGGTTCATTTTGTGAATGTAGAGTGTAGAACGAAAAATATTTTTGGAGGACCAAAAGATGAAAACGAAAAGAAGTGTAAGTTGTTTAGTGATGGCGTGTTTGCTGATCCCATGCCAATGCGACAGTATGGGACTTGAACACGGACATGAATGCCTCTATCAATGATAATGGCATCTGGTCCTATGGATACGCAGTAGGGGATCCCAATGACCCTAATGCCATACCCCCCTATGAAGCTTTGATGGATCCGTATGAAGTACCCGGTATATGGATTAAAATTTTTCCGGATGGCATTAATCCTCCCCACATTTGGTACGGATCGGGCGGTGTGGGGGTACCCGAGGGATGGCATGGCATGAAACCCGGCTGGAAAAAGTTTGGT
>JAKJEP010000515.1 GCA_022705365.1 Planctomycetota bacterium
ACCTATATACTTATATGCCTGCGGAAGATAGCTCCTGCGGCCTCGAAGGCGGCCAAACATTCGCGCTGAAAACAGACGGTCGAGGTTGACGATTCCCAAAATAGCACATAAGACGTACTGAATCAGTGGAGTTATCAATATATTCGTCAAAACCCCGTGAGAAATGCGGGCTAACAGCAGGCTTTCGGTTGAGCAGGTTTTTCGAGGATTTTGCCGTTTACAGCTTAAGGCGCAGGGTGCGAATGGCCGATAATTTGTACGTATAAATGTTTTTTGGTAAACCGGCTGTTGGAATGGCGTTATGGCAATAACATTGATGTGTCCTAACTTGCTTTGCAGAAAGGTACTTATGGTGCCGGAGACGGCCCGGGGTACGCGGGTGCGGTGTTCGTATTGCGGCACGCTGCTTTTTGTGCCGCGGGTGAAATCGCAAAGTGCCGGCAAGACGATGGCGGATCTGGCCATGATGGGGGGAGGGAATGAGCCAGCAAAAAACAGCAAAAAGGGCAAGACAAAAGAGAAGAGCTGAATTTTTTATAAGTATTTAATTTATAATAATTTAGCTTTTGGACAGATCTTTATCGTCTTCGTTGGTGGCCTTGTCGATCTCATCTTCAACCCCTTTGAGGCCTTTTTTGAATTCGACGATTCCTTTGCCGAGGCTGCGTCCCACCTGGGGCAGGCGGTTGCCGAAGATCAGCAGGCCGACCACTCCAATAATGACCAGTTCCATCGGACCCAGGGGGCCAATCAACGCTAGAATATTTGCTAAGTTCATATTCATTCTTGAGTTATCCTTATATTGCTATTCGGGTTATTCGTAAAACCAGTTCTATTTTTCTGTTATTATACGTTTTGTACCGAGGAAATACTACCACAAATAACCGGTAAAGCAAAATAGAATCTGGTGATTCTGACGCCAGCGTCAAAAGCTCTTCGACCCCTTGTTATTGGGGAGCCAGAGTGAGTTTTTGGAGGTCAGTACCGGCTTTCGGCGGTTCCGTCTGATTTTGATCATTGACTTGAATGGCAGCCAATAGTAAAATTATACGTTGGCTAATGAGATAAATGATTTCTTTTTAGCGAGGAACCAGAGTTATCCAGCCCCAGGAAAAAAGTGAATATATGGATTTTCTTTCGCAGAGAAATCTTGAATCGTATCGGATGAAAGAAAAGTGCGGATTGTTCGGGATATTTAATAATCCCGGCGCGGTCGAAAAGACCTATTTCGGCTTGCATGCGCTGCAGCATCGGGGCCAGGAATCGGCGGGGATAGCCATATCGGACGGGAAGACGTTGTATCATCATCGGGGGATGGGTCTGGTCAGCGAGGTGTTTCCGCAGTCGTTACTGCGGCAGATGGGGGCACGGGGGCGATCGGCCATCGGGCATGTGCGCTATTCGACGTCGGGTTCGTCCCGGCCGGAAAACGCCCAGCCGATGCTGGTGGAGTATTCACAGGGGCAGATCGCGGTGGCGCATAACGGCAATCTGATCAACGCCATGCTGCTGCGGCATGAGTATGAACAGCACGGGCATATCTTCCAGACCACCAATGACACGGAGATTATCATTCATTTGCTGGCCAAGCCGGACCATGTCATCAAGCCGGACCCGCTGGGGCATGTGCTGAATCATTTGCAGGGTTCGTACTGTTTGCTGCTGCTGCTGCCGGACCGGATCGAGGCGGTGCGGGATCCGTATGGGATCCGGCCGCTGTGTATCGGGCAGATGTGTGATGGGACGTATGTGGTGGCGTCGGAGACCTGTGCCCTGGATATCGTGGATGCGGAGTTTGTGCGGGAGGTGGAACCGGGGGAGATCGTGACGCTCAATGAGCGGGGGCTGCACAGCCGGTTTTTTGAGGTGCCGGGAACGGTGACGCCGGCGCACTGCATTTTTGAGCAGGTGTATTTTGCGGACCCGTCCAGCACGATTTTCGGCGAGAATGTGCACATGGTGCGGTACAAAATGGGCCGGCAATTGGCGCGGGAAGCGCCGGCGGAGGCGGATATGGTGATTCCGGTGCCGAATTGTGCCCGGTGTGC
>JAKJEP010000516.1 GCA_022705365.1 Planctomycetota bacterium
ACCTGTCCATCCACGGCGAGCATCTTGCGGTGATCCCGGGAAAGCCAGCCGAAGGGACTGTCCAGAGCCGGCGGATTGTAACAGCGCACCTCGACGCCGCCATCCCGGAGATCTTTCCAGAACCGCCGCGAGGCGACGCGAAAACAACCCATCCAATCATAAATAAGCCGCACACGAACGCCGGACCGGGCTTTGGCAATCAGGGCATCGGCAAACCGGCGGCCGGTATTGTCATCCCGGATGATGTAGTTCTCGAAATAGATATGATGGCGGGCCGCAGCGATAGCGTCGAGCCAGGCGGGATAATTTTCCGCGGCATCCTTGAGCAGCCGAATCTGATTTCCCCCTACCAGGGGAGCGCCGGCGGCACGGGAAAAGGCCTGTTCCGCCAGGATGCGCAGGTCGGTGGCAAGAATCTGACGGGTACGGTTGGTGATCCTTCGGGCCGTAAACATTGTCCATTCCTCGTTTCAACGATTGCAGGCCAGGGGCAGATGTCAGGGCAGCCAACTGGCATCCGGCAATCCACGAATTTCCAGAAGTATAACAAAGATAGCAGCATATGTCGATAGCGGCATAAGAAAAAGGCCGGCTGGGGGGATTGAACCTGGTGCGAGGAATCCATATATGCCTTACGATATATTGTACGCCGGAGGCAGGATTACAGGTGTCAAACTCCGGTAAAATGAGGATTTACAACAATCATCAGAAAAAAATGGGAAAATTTTTAGTATCGATTAAGATAGTTAATAATGTTACTATTTGAAAGAATATGTGGACGAAATGCCAATGACAAAAAATAAAGATGATGAAAGGGAAAAGAAGATGAAGACCACCCTCCTGCCCAGACGACAATTTCTGAAATCCACCGCCGCCACGGGGATTGGGCTGATTATATTACCCAGCGGCACGCTTTCGGGGCAGAATGCTCCCAGCAATAAGCTGAATATTGCCTTAATCGGGGCCTGGGGCCGGGGGATGGCCCACTGGGACTCTCTGGCGAGCGAGAATGTGGCGGCCCTGTGCGATATCGACGAGAAGAAACTGGCGATAGCCGCGGAGAAGTTCCCGAATGCCAAGCTTTATACGGATTGGCGGGAATGCCTGGAGCAGAAGGATTTGGATGCGGTGGTCTGCTGCACCACGGATCATACCCATGCCTTTGTGGCCACGTGGGCCATGAATCGGGGTTTGCATGTGTATTGCGAGAAGCCGCTGGCCAACAGCGTGGAGGAAGCGCGGGTGGTGCGGGCGACCTATCTGAAGAACCGCAAGAAGCTGGCAACCCAGGTGGGCACGCAGCTGCACGCGGAGGAGAATTTCAACCGGGTGCGGGAACTTATTAAAGACGGGGCCGTTGGCGAGCTGAAACATGCCTATGTCTGGGGCAATCGGCAGATTCCCAAGCCGGGGTATCTGCCGGCAGAGGGAACCCCGCCGGATACGCTGCACTATGACCTGTGGATCGGGCCATCGCCCATGCATCCTTATAATCCGGGGTACTTTGCCGGGGATGCCGGGGCCAATTGCCTGAGCTGGAATATGTACTGGGATTTCGGCAGCGGGCAGGTGGGTGATATGGGCAGCCACACGATGGATCTGGCCTGGAATGCTTTGGACGGGGATGTTCCCACCTCGGCAACGGCGGAAGGCGAGCAGTTCAATCCCGACGTTACGCCCGTCAAGCTGGAAATGACATTTGAAATTCCCGCCAACGATTGGCGTCCGGCTATGGGTGTCACATGGTATCAGGGCGGGGCCATGCCGAGTTCCCCGAAACACTATATCGATTTGAACCAGATCGATCATGGGGCGATGTTCAAGGGATCCAAAGGGTTTTTGATTGCCGATTTTAATTCGCGAATCCTGCTGCCTTTTGGCAATGATGCGGACCTGACCTATTATAAACCGCGGGGCCAAAATGAGGTGATTCTTCCGCTGGGCCATTTCCAGCAGGAATGGTTCAATGCGTGCAAAGGGAATCTCAAGACCTCCTGCGATTTTGATTATGGCGGAAAGATGATCGAGATGATGA
>JAKJEP010000517.1 GCA_022705365.1 Planctomycetota bacterium
GAATTTTTTTCCTTGTTTTTGACCTGATACATTTGATGGTCGGCCAGTTCCAGGATTTGACCAGCACAGCCGGGTTTGGAGCCGGATTCGCAAAACAGCATCCCAATACTACAGGTAATTGCGATATCTTCTTTTCTGCCAATCACTTCGATGGGGATTGCCAGTTTGCGTATGGTTTGTAAAAGTCTTTCTGCCTGGGAAAGGGATTCTTTCAATCCTATATTACAGACAGCGGCTACCATCTCGTCTCCCCCGTAACGGGAAAGGCAGCTTTTGGGGGGGAAGCAATTTTTAAGGGTTTCGGCCAGGATTTGCAGTGCTAAATCTCCCGTTTTATGGCCGTATTGGCTGTTGATGGTTTTAAAATTGTCAATATCAAGAAAAAATACCGTCAAATCCATTTGCCTTTTCTGGATCCACTCACAGGCGGTTTCCAGAAATCTTTCCAGAAAACCTCTGCGAACTAGGCCGGTGAGGTTATCCGTTTCCACTTCTTCGAGTACCATTTCGAGGGAGCCGGTCAGGGTTTGACAGGAATTGTGAAGGCGGACAACTTCCGTTTCCAGATCGGAGACTTTCTGGTGGGCTTCGATGGTTAAATCGGAAAGAATATTTTTAGCCTGCATTAGAAGTTCTTCGGTATCCATTGTTTCGGGCAAAATATTGCGGAATAGCTGGGAAATACTGGAAAATTCTTTCTGGGATTCGTCTAAAATATCGGTAAGTTGCTGCTGGTCGAATCCAAATATGGACTGGCCATAGGTTTGCAGATCCATGATATCTTCCGTAATCGAATCCGATTTAAACAGGGAAAGATTTCCGGTAAAATAGGCAATCTGAGCTAACTGTTTGATTTCACTAGTAGTTGAGGCAGGGATAGTGCGCGTATGATGCAATTGAATCGGCTGGGCCAGAATGGCTGGAAGAAACCATTGTTCCATTACAATCGCGGAAGCTTGAATGTGATCATAATCAAAGGAGAGTTGTTCGGTTTTGAATAACCGGTGGGGTGAGTCCAGGGAATCCATCCAAATCTGTATGTAACTGTCTCCTAAGGACTTGGCAAGGAGGATAATTCCGCAATCCAGCAACAAACCGATCAAAAAAGCCTCTTCGCTTCTGTTCGGGATATAATGCTGAGCCATTTGGCGGGCGATAACGCCGCGGAGCACGCTTTGATGCCAAAATAATTCGGTGTTGGGATTTTTGCCGCTGTATTTATTCAGAGTGGAGGCCAGATGAAAACCCAGGGCAATCGATTTTACATATTTAAGCCCTAGAATCTGGATGCACTTCTGAATGGTGGAAACCGGTTCTAACTGCCCATAGAAAGCGGAGTTAGCGATGCGTAAAAACTGAATGCCCAGACCAGGATCCAGGCGAATAATTTCGGCGAAATCGGCAAAACTAGCCATATCATCCATGCAGAGGTTCACCAGTTTTCTGGCTACCATGGGCAGGGTGGGGATTTTCGTATCCTTTAAGGTTTGCTTTATCTGCTTATTTATAAACCCTTTATGTGTTTTATCAAGTTCTTCCATGCTCAATTACCCAATACGTTTTTCCCGGTTATGGCCAGAAGATACGGAAAATCAACAGCCAGGCACATAGCATTGAACCAGCTATTCAGCTAGGGTGAGTATCGACTAGAAACGGGCGTCGATTAATCATTTTATAGTAATAGATTATGGAAAAAGGCAGGTATGGATAGAAGAACCGGACAGGGAAACTGCCCGGTGTGATGTTTTAGTAAAATATAAGCAATTTATTGAAAAGGGGTTGCGGTTAAGACACATCTGCTGGGGCCAGTGTGTCGCAACTTCATCGAAGATAAAGAGATACCATGATAATTTTTTGCGGGCTAGGGCGTAACCGTAAAGGTGGCGGACGCATGACGAATCCGGAAAATCGGGAATATCAGAAAGGCTTCGGAAGCGTCTAAGTTATCTACCAACAGGACGTTATGTTTTCCCGGATGTCCACCCTGATTAACGGCTGGGACGATAAAGGAGCCGGGGAAGGGATT
>JAKJEP010000518.1 GCA_022705365.1 Planctomycetota bacterium
ATGACCTTGATGCCGGTTTCAAACATTTCCGTTTTGGAAGACAGGTCGGTAAACTCCGGGGGATTGCAATGAATCGGGCGAAAATCCTCCGCCGCTACCGGCCCGCGACGATCGATCGGCTCCCCCAGCAGATTAAACACCCGGCCCAGCGTCGCCTGCCCCACCGGCACCTTGACCGGACCTCCGGTGTCCAGCACCTCCACACCCCGCGCCAGGCCATCCGTCGAACCCAGGGCAATGGCCCGCACTTTTCCGCCCCCCAGATGCAACTGCACCTCCCCCACCACGGAAATCGGGTTTCCCTTGACCTCGGTATTGATTTTCAGGGCATTATGCAGGGAAGGCAGGTGTTCCTCCGCAAACTCGACATCGAACGTGCTGCCAATAACCTGTATCACTTTTCCTTTGTTCATTATTTATGCTCCAACCTATCTGCCTTACTGCAAGGCTTCCACTCCCCCCATGATATCCAGCAATTCCCCGGTAATCTGGGACTGACGGGCGCGGTTGTAGTGACTGGTCAGCGCCTGAATCATCCGCTCAGAGTTCTCGCTGGCCGCTTTCATGGCGTTCATCCGCGCGACCTGTTCGCTGACGATCGAATCGACAAAACATTGATAGAGACTTTCGCGAACCGTGGCGGGGATCAGTTCTTCAAAGATTTCCGCCGCCGAAGGGGAAAAGATGTAGTTTTCCAATGAAATGGGCTTGGCCGCCGGCCCCGTCCTGCCCCACTCGCCCAGCGGCAGCAGCAGCAGAACCTCGGCATAATAGCGGGCGGCGGAGACGAATTTGGTATAAACCACCACCAAGGCGTCGATTTTCCGGGCAATGTACATCTCGATCAATTCATCAGCCAGTTTTTCGACCTGTTCATAGCGGGTCTTGTCATCGAACTCCGTAAAGATCCGGGTGACTGGCTGCTTGATAAATTTGAAATACTGAATACTCTTCTTGCCCGAAGCATAGATATCCACATGGGTCCCGGACCGTTTTAACTGCCGAATCAACTGGCTGGCCAGACGAATGACATTGCCGTTATACCCCCCGCACAATCCGCGGTTGCTGGTCAGGACCAGAAGCACCGTACGGCCCGACTCTACGTTTCGGCGTAAAAGAGAATGTCCGGAATCCTGATTTCCGCGGGCCAGGGTGCTCATCAATTCGCCCACGGCCTCGGTATAAGGGCGCGCGCCCACGGACCGGACAAAGGCCTTGCGGAATTTGGAAGTAGAGATCATCTCCATGGTCTTGGTGATTTTGCGAATATTCGCCACCGATTTTCGCCGCTTGATAATTTCACGTGTATTGGCCATAGTGTATCTGGGGTGATTCCTTTTCTTTATCCCTGCATGGCTTTAAACTGCCGGATCGCATCGGTCAGATTTTTCTTCAGGTCCTCGTCCATTTTCCCTTTGCGGCGCAGTTCTTCCAGCAATTCGGATTTTTTCGCCTTGAGATATTCGTGCATCTTCCGTTCCATTTCCGAGATTTTCTTGACCTCGACATCGTCGAATAAACCGGTCGAACCGGCGAAAATGCTGACGACTTGATCGATTACATCCATCGGCTGATACTGCGGCTGCTTCAAGAGTTCCACCATCCGGCAGCCGCGGTCCAACTGGGCCTGCGCGGCCTTGTCCAGATCGGTTCCCAACTGGGCAAAGGCTTCCAGTTCGCGAAACGCCGCCAGATCCAGCCGCAGCATGCCCGCAATGTCTTTCATGGCCTTAATCTGGGCCTTGCCCCCCACCCGGCTGACGCTGATCCCCACATCCACCGCAGGGCGCACCCCGGCAAAAAACAGGTCGGGCCGCAGATAGATCTGGCCGTCTGTAATCGAAATGACATTGGTGGGAATATAGGCCGAGACCTCCCCTTCCAGCGTCTCCACAATCGGCAGGGCCGTCACCGAGCCTCCGCCCATCGCATCTGACAACTTGGCGCTGCGTTCCAGCAGACGGCTGTGCAGATAAAAGATATCACCCGGAAACGCCTCGCGTCCCGGCGGACGGCGCAGCAGCA
>JAKJEP010000519.1:0-1734 GCA_022705365.1 Planctomycetota bacterium
ACCGGGGCTGGGTCGATCATACTCCGTTTGTGTATTATTATTCCCAGGATGATCAGGATGCCGGCATGGTGCGAGATGATCAGGTGTTCGGGTATGATTCCCGCTATGTGGGCATAGGCTCGCGCGGGAAATTCTTTCATCGTGACCTGCAATACAGTTGCGAAATGGCGGGGGAATTCGGCAAGAGCTACGCCTTTTCGGACGAACCGGATCGCCAGAATATCCACGCCTGGGCCTTCGACAGCGAACTGCGGTATCTGGTCCCCGACCGGCGCGCATCGCAGCTTTCGCTGGGATATCTGCTGACCTCGGGGGATTCCGACCGGGATTACAGCCCGACCAACACCATCGGCGGCAACCGGGCCCATACCGTTGACACCAGTTTCAGCGGGTGGGGATTCCGGGATACGGGGCTGGTGCTGGCGCCGCGGCCCAGCAATCTGGGGGCGGTTCGGCTGGGGGCTTCCACCTTCCCGCTGAATGAATACAAAGCCCTGGAGAGGTTTCAGGTAGGCTCGAATTTTTATATCTACCATAAACAGCAGGCGGGCGGGGCTGCTTCGGATACCCTTTCCACCCAGCATGACAGTTTCCTGGGCAGCGAGATCGATCTGTTCGCCAACTGGCAGATTACCTCGGATCTGGCCTGGGCCGTGCATTATGGAGTGTTTATGCCCGGCGATGCGTTCCACAGCCAGCGGGCCCGGCAGCTTTTCTTTACCGGATTGACCCTGAGCTTTTAATTCTGAAAGATATCGAGGTAGAATATGATGAAATATGCAGTACATACCATAATGATGGCGGCCGCCGGGCTGCTGGCGGTTTCGTGTGAAACGTCGCGGCCGGTGGAGGTGGTTTTGGTGAAAAACGATCTGCCGGCGGCGGCGGGACGGGACAGCGCCCAACTGGCCTATGATCTGTCGCAGAAGACCTGGTGCACCAACGATGAGGCCTGTTCCCTGATTCTGATGCTGATGGAAGGAGAGGATTCCTGCCGGAATTTTGATGAACGGATCGTGGCGCTCGATGCGAAGGGCTTGGCCGATGCCGGCTGGGACATGGCGGCGGATCAGCCGGTGACCAAGGGGACGCTGGCCTATATGCTCTGCCGGGCGCTGGATATCCGGGGCGGCGTCATGATGCATCTGCTGAATAACCGGCGCTACAGCTACCGGCAGGCGGTGGCGGAGGGGCTGATGGTAAAAGGGTCCGAATGGGAGCCGCTGACCGGCCCGGAGGTGGTGGGGATTATCGGACGGGCCGCCCGGATGAAAGACCGGATGGTAAGCCAATAAGCAAAAAACCGAATGCAGGCCCGTATGGGTAAGGAGATAACAATGCAAAAGACAGTGAAAAATTGTGTAAAGAATATTCATGGGGAAATGGCTGTTTTCGTGTCCTTGTTGCTTCTGGCTTTCTGCGCCGCGGCGCCGGCGGAAGAGCCGGCAGCACCGGCCGGGGATGGTCTCCAGGCCTTATCGGCGGTAATAACCGAAATCAGCGGCAAGCATGTCCAGTTCAGCGCCGATGACGGCAAAACGTTTGCGGCGGCCCAGACCGGAACCAAGCTAAGCAGGAACGACCTGGTGCGGACCGGCTTTGCCAGCCGGTGCCAGGTCAGTTTCGGCGGCCATACCCTTTTGCAGATTGAACCGCTCTCTTCGGTCCGGATTTCGGAGTATCTGGGCAATGCGAAAAAAGAAACGGTGCACGCCCGCGTGCAGTACGGGGCGG
>JAKJEP010000519.1:1744-2018 GCA_022705365.1 Planctomycetota bacterium
AACGGATACGAAAATCAGCACGCCGGTATCCACCATGAGTATTCGCGGGACGGTTATTTATGTGGAATACGATGCCGGCACCCGCCGCTGCCTGCTGGGGGTGGATGAGGACGGGCCGGCGATTGCCCGCACCTTTTCCCGGCCGGGCTGCACGGACTGCGACAATTCGGAACCGCGGCAGGAGCTGGGGCGGGAAGACCCCAACCGGCCGGACGGCAGGTTTTATGTATTGGACGAAGGGATGAAAACCGACTGCTCGCTGAGCCGCTATCTG
>JAKJEP010000051.1 GCA_022705365.1 Planctomycetota bacterium
CGAATTCGGAATTTGACCTACGATACGCCGCCGGGTAACACCACCCCCGTGGATTATATCTGGACGAATGTAAAACCTGGCAGCTACATCTATTACAGCGGCAATCACATCGCCTGTCATGTTCAGATGGGGCTTTATGGCGCCGTTACCAAAAACGCCGATATCAACCAGGCTTATCCCGGCATCGCTTATGATCAGGAGGTATTGCTGTTTTACAGCGAGATTGATCCTGCCTTTCACGAAGCCGTGGCCACGGGCAATTATGGGCCGGGCAAAACAATGAGCAGCACCATGGATTATCATCCCAAATATTTCCTGGTGAACGGATCGCCTTTTGTTCCGGGACAATTGCCGATTTCTGCCGGATCGGTTGGGCAGAATATTCTAGTCCGTTTTTTCAACGCCGGTCTGGAAACCCATGTGGCACAATTTCAGAATCTCCGCGGGATACTGCTGGCGGAAGACGGTTGGCCGCTCAATTACCAGACGGATCAGTACACCTTTGAACTGCAGGCACTCAAGACCAAAGATGTTTTACTACAACCTGCTGCTGCTGGTACCTATCCGGTTTACGATCGCCGGTTACGATTTGATACCTCTAGTACAAACGGTATGCTATCGCCCAATAACATCTCACCTTCTAATCTAGTCACAGTAACTCCCAATGTATCACCCGCTGGATTGATAAGTTTTTTACAGGTGAATGCAGCCCCACCTTCTCCTCCTCAACCTCTGGGAAATCGTAAACAAATTAAGGCAGAAGAAAAGGTTCTGAAAAATGAAGAAAAGGCCCTGAAAAAAGAAGAAAAGAAAAAACGGCGATGAATAGATATTGGTGGTTTTGTTTAATTCGTATTTGGTTGGCCGTGCTCCTTCTGGCCCTGTTGGGTTGTCGTTCGGATTCCCATGCACCGGTTCCGCCGCCTTTTCACAAAGAAGTTTCCCCAGCGGCCATTGTACCTTTGGCCCAGCGGGAAGGAATAATCTATGAAAACTGGGGTATTGAGGTGAAAACGATTATGCTTTCCGCCGCCGGCTATATGCTGGATTTTCGGTTCAAGGTCCTGGATGCACAAAAAGCGGAACCCCTATTTGGACGAAAAGTCCAGCCGCAGCTTATTGATGAATCTTCCGGTGCCGTCTTAATCGTTCCCAGTCCGCCCAAAGTGGGACAAATGCGCCAGACGCTGTATCAGCCCCATGAAGGGAAAATACACTATGTCTTGTTTGCCAATCCCGGTCGCTTGATTCAGCCGGGCAACAAAGTGACGGTGGTAATGGGTGATTTTCGTGCAGAAAATCTGTCCGTTGAAAGTTTTTAACGGTGCGTACATATACTGGGATATTGGTTTTTTTATTCTGTTTGCCGGTATTTGCGGCAGAGGGAACGGAAAATCCCCGCCTCTCACCGATTCTGCAAGCCGTTTTAAAAACATCGGACGCCGGAAAATCCGTTGGGGTAATTGCGTATTTGGCGGATGAGCAGCGGGAAGGACTGATCCGGCAATTTCGCGGCCGCCATCAACGCCGGAATCTCGTCCGGAATTTACGTCAAAATGCCGAACGGGTACAGAAAGACGTTCAGCGGAAATTGCACCGGCTCCAGGCAAAAAAGATACACTCCCTTTGGACTCTAAATGCCCTTGCCTTTACTGCTTCCCAAGAGGTTATAGAACAAGTATCGCATTTTCCTCAGGTGCAAGCCCTTCATCTGGATCAAAGCATTCAGTTATCAGAACCCATATTCAAACCAGAAGGGACTCTGGAATGGAACCTTACCCTGATCCAGGCGCCCGATATGTGGAATGCCGGTTTCACCGGGCAGGGTGTGGTGGTGGCCGCCATGGATACCGGAGTGGATGGCAATCACCTGGCTTTGGCGTCTGGCTGGCGGGGAGGAACCAATAGCTGGTTCGATCCCTATGGCCAGCACCCGGATTTTCCCTATGATGGTCATGGACACGGTACTGCCGTGATGGGAATCCTGGCCGGAAGAGAAAACAGGAATTCCGCTATCGGAGTAGCGCCCGGGTCTCGCTGGATAGCAGTCAAAATTTTTGATGATGAAAACAAAGCATCCTATAGCAGGATTCACCTGGGATTTCAGTGGCTGCTGGATCCTGATGGGGATCCGAATACCGATGATGCACCGGATATAGTCAATAATTCCTGGGGACTCCCGGATGAGGTGAATCAATGCTTTCTGGAATTTTCTTCCGATATTGATCTACTGAGAAACGCGGGGATTGCCGTGGTTTTTGCTGCCGGCAATGAAGGGCCGCAATCCGCCACCAGTATCAGTCCAGCCAATAATCCGGGCAGTTTCTCCATAGGTTCGGTGGCTTCGTCCCGGCTGATTTCTTTATCCAGCAGCCGGGGGCCGGCACCCTGTCTGGATCAGGTTTTTCCCAATGCCGTAGCGCCGGGTGTAAATATTCTGACCGCTGATCTTACTCTAAATGGGGCTTTTCCTGCGGCTTCCACTTATCTGACCGGCACCTCTGCCGCCGCTCCGCACATGGCGGGGGCACTGGCTTTGCTTTTGTCGGCATGGCCTGCGATGGAGACGGATGTTTTTCAAACCGTTCTTATGGAATCGGCCCAGGACTTGGGGGATCCCGGCCCGGATAATATGTATGGTTGGGGTTTAATCAATGTCTGGACTGCTTATCAGGAACTACTCCATCAAACTACCGAGGGAGACCTCAATGGAGACGGTATGGTGAATTTAGAAGACGTCATAATTTTCATGGTATACTGGCTGGAACCTTGTCAGCTAGGAGAGATATGCCTGGCGGATCTTAATCAGGACGGTTTTATCAATCTGGCGGATTTTGCGCTCCTGAAATCCCATTTCGGGCTCCCCCAATAACCAGCAGATCAGAAGAGAGTTGCTTAGAAAAATAAAAACAAGCCAACGACACTAGATAGGGACCCTCGCCCTCTGTTTCTCACTTAAACTCAAAATCGGGAGTGACGCTCCTTGTAGAAATATTCTACGGTTACAGCAAGTCTGAGACATAAAAAATATTTTTAAGCTTCATCCATCGCCTCCACGATGCTTATTTCCGCCGTTGTGGGGATGATCCTATTCAGATGCAGCCCCGCCTTCGATAACAACAACTGATACTGTTCTTGGGTACGTTCCTTTCCTCCCACCAGCAGCATCATAAGATCCAGCCACTTTCCGAAACTCGGTTCATTGCCAGGGGGGATGATCATCTCGATCAACAGGATCCGGCCGCCCGGTGCCATAGCCTGACGGCAGTTACGAAGGATGGCAATGGCTTCCGTATCCTGCCAGTCATGAATTACATGCTGCATGAGGTAGGCATCGGCACCAGAAGGAACGGCCGTAAAGAAGTTTCCGCCCTCGGTCCGGCAACGG
Source organism: Planctomycetota bacterium (assembly GCA_022705365.1). Lineage (GTDB taxonomy): Bacteria > Planctomycetota > Phycisphaerae > Sedimentisphaerales > SM23-30 > JAKJEP01. The sequence goes on from JAKJEP010000051.1 coordinate 3,389, forward strand.
TCGGAGAGATCCATGCCTGCTATGAGGTCCCTGGCCCGCTCGGCAACAGCGGGCAGATCGAAAAGAATTCCGCGAACGGCAGGATACCGTTTCAGAATAGAAGCCAGCAACACGCCGCGGCCGCCGCCGAGATCAACCACGGTCCGAAAGGTACCAAAGTTGTAGGCGTCGAGAACGGGACTGGTTTCTTCTCTGCCGAAAGTTCCCATAGCCTGGTCATAGAAGCTATGCCGGTCTGGATGCTCCATCATATACTGAAAAAATGGTATGCCGAACCGCTTCTCAAATCCCGGCTCTCCCGTACGCAGGGAATATAGCAGTTCTCCCCACGCCGCCTGAAACTCAGAACCCATCATAATAGCAAAGGGCCGCTGGGAGTCAGGCACGTCGTTTTGAAGAGCCTAGCGCAGCAATTCATGGCTTGTGATATCGCTGTCATAACTACCAAACTGCCAATTAGTTGAAAAGACATTTTTTCTTGCGTTGAACCTAACCGACTCTCTGCAACAGATTTTCAACAAAACTCGACTTTCTCACGGGAGAATCTGTCTTCCTGGTGCGTTACAAAAATCAGAATCTTTAACATATTCTTGGGGATACATTTTCATTAAAAGTAAACAGAATGCTGCTCTTGTCCTTCGAAAAATCTTCTCTGATAAACATTCTCAATTTATTCGAGAATAGCTGCGCTATAGATCAGTAACGGCGTTAAGTTTTGGAAAACCTTATTATTGCAGGGTTCAGTTTTCCGGACAGGGTAGCAGCCAGCCGTTGCAGAAGAGGACGAGGTCTGTGAGGTTCACCGTTTTATCGCCGTGGAGATCGGCGGCGGGATTGTACTTCGGCTGGCCCGCAACAGAGAGCCAGGCACTGCTGAACAGGGCGAAATCCGGGAGATCACGATACCCATCGCCGTTGAGGTCGCCGGGACAGGAAGGATGGGAGATCACCCTGATATTGTCGATCAGCGTGAAGTTGAGTTCCCAGTATGCCTCGTCGATCCCCGTCGTGGAATTTACGTCGGAGTGGCCGAAGAATATGTTGTTACCGCCGGTGGGTACGGCGAAGTCCGTCGTGTCCACGGTAACGATCAACACGTCGTCCACGTACCACACCACGAGCGGACCGGTCTTCTCGATCGCGACTTGATGCCAGGTAAAGCCCTGCGAGCCCGCCGGCGTGGTGCCGGTCTGCATCAGCGGGTACATCGCTTGTTGGATAGCCGGGGCCGCATAGCCGCCGGGGAAGTGACTGGTGTAGTAGGCCGCCGAGTTGTTCTGTATGCCTGCGACGTAAACGGCGTGTGCATCATTCGGCACTATATGGGATGCAAGGTACCCTGTGGCGCGTTCCACTGAATACGCGCGGTAATCGAAAGTGGAGCCGCCATCCCCTGTCGTGGCGAAGTACACGCCGTCCGCTACTGCGCCCTGAGGCCAGGCGGTCTGATCCGAGGGGAAATTGCCCGCCGTGCCGCTGGTCAGCACGCCAAACGTCGAAAGCATCGTCGAGCCTGCGGCGCCGGTGTCCAGCGGCCCGTTATAGTTCGACCACCAGTCAAACTTCAGCGTGTAGTCGCCGGTGAACGACTGACCGGTCGGCGAGACGTTAAATCCGCCGAATGCGTCGAAATCGCCGTCATCAAAAGGCACATTGGCCTGTAGTTTCATCCCCCGAGTCGTCCCGCTGCCCGAGAAGGTCGGTGCCGGCGGGATGCCCACCGTGCTGTAATCAAAGAAAAAGTCCGCCGACTCGACAGTCGGCCCGTCCACCACCGTCCAGTTGGCCGTATCGTCGGCGTCAAAGTTCTGGGAGTACAACACCTGCCCTCCGGCGCGGGCGCTGGTGACCGCGAGAACACAGATTATTGCCGGGACGACGTTAATAAAATGGCGAATCAACATGGGTTTTATCTCCGTGTATGGGTTACGGACATGGCGCCAACCAGGTGTCACTGAAGAGAGCTAAATCCAGGAGATCACGATTCCCGTCGCCGTTGAGGTCGCCGCGGACCACGAGCAAGAAGTTTTCGTCCACGACCACATCGACATCCGGCGTCTGCAGGCCGTCCAGATCAAGGCTCGTAATCGTCAGATCGATGGTCAGCTGGTCCTGGGCCGCATTCAAGACAAAAACCGCCGTCCCGGTCGCGACAGAACCATTGGGTCCTACCTCCTGGCTGCCGTCCAGCGAAGCCAAAAAGTTGGTCTGACCACCGACCTGCATAACCGGAAAAAGCAGACAAAAACACAAACTCTTCAGAATCCAATACTTGGTACCCATACATTCTCCTTTCACGTTTTTAAATGTCCGTTAAGCATACATGGCACCGCATGCATCTCAAAACAAAGAACCGATAAAATTATAATAGCGATCAAAAACAAATAAAAAATAGGCAATCTGCCTATATGGCATCAGGAAAATGATTATATATTTAATACTACAACGCTACAAAAACTACCAGTGACAATGAACCATGTTTTTTAAATTTACACCTATATCATGCAACCGCCGGATTGTACGCCGACGATGGCACCGGGCCACTATCAGGCCGGGATTTTTTCCCCCGATGGTTCAGGCAAAATTCGCTCAGAAACACGTGGCTCAGGCAACAGAGGATCAGGTGTCGCTGAATCGAGCGATAGTGCCGAATCTCAAAATGGTCCATGCCCAGTTCGGTCTTGTTGTACGCAAAGCACGTTCGATGGTCCACCTCATCCGGAAAAGGTTGGGGCAGTGGACACAGGGGGTGTTTTCCGCAATATATCCCGCAAAAGCAGACACGGCCTGCGGTGAAATCAACGCGGTGATATACCCCTTTTAACGCTCACGATGTTCGCTGCTGAGTGGGCGAGAAAATGAGAGAATCCGAAGGTATCCCGCCAGGGCAGGTACGGCCTGCGGGATTTAGGGATGGGATGGACGGGAGAAAAAAAATAACCACGAATGGACGCGAATCTACGCGAATAGACAGGCAATACGGAGGTGGATCAAATCCGGATTTTCGCTTTTGCAGGAATGACAGGTTTGCCCTGTGCCGGTTTTATTTTTGGAGAATGCCTTTCAGCAAATCCAGATAATTGGATAGAAGTCGGGGAAGAAGGAAATTTTTTTGGATGCTGATCCGTGCGTTTTCGCCAAGCTGCCGGGCCTCCTTCGGATGCTGCAGCAAATACACAATGCGTTCGGCAAAACCGGCATGATCGCCGGGATGCAACAAATACCCGGTTTCACCATCCGTAATTTGAGCAGGGATCCCTCCCACATTGGAAGCGACCACCGGTTTTGCCTTCCAAAGGGCCTCGGTCACCGCCAGACAAAATCCTTCCCGGATCGATTTTTGAATGATGACCTGGGAGAAGAACTGAACGGCATTCACCAGAATATCATTGTTTCCCAGTACAAAAATCACGTCTCCTTTTTCCACATAGCGTTTGGCTTTTTGATACACCTGGTCATGGATGCGCATGCTTTCCGGATCATCCGCGGCGATGTTATAGCAATAGACCAGACGGCAATCTACTTTTTCCTTCACCCGCGTAAAGACTTCCAGAACGCCTTCCGGATCTTTCCAGGGATCTAGGCGGGAAACCTGGCAGAGAACCGGCTTATCGGCGGGGATACCGGCCCGAGCGATATATTTCTGGATCGTTTTGGGAGGAAGTTCCATATTTTTCAGGGAAAAAGGATTGATGGCCGGGAGAATTACGGTTTTCCCGAGAGCCAGATCCTCCTGAACATATTTATCGCTGGAAACAATGACATGGTCATACCGAATGAGAAACCCTTTTAAAAAATCCCAAAGGCCTTCATGGGGATGAGTCAAATCAATGTGGCAGCGCCAGAGCCAGGGCTGGCACTTCCGATAAAATTTAATCAAAGGCAACGGCTGGGGGTCGTGGATAATTACGCAATCATGATGGATATGAGTAATCTGCGAAAAATTTTCATTGATCTGGAGGTAAAGCTGTTTCTTTTGTTCGGTCAATCGCACTTCGCTTCCCTGCAGCGCATTATGAAATTTTTTGGTCACCTCAAAGAAATCCGGATTTCCATGCAAGATGCGCCATTCCGCCTGAATGCCCGCATCGTTCATGAGCCGAACCAGAGAATACAGGATTTCCGCCACTCCCCCTCCCTGATAGGTAGAATTAATATGAAGCACCCGGGTGCCGCAAAGGGAACTGGCTTTTTTATAGATACTGGCCAGTTCGTGATCCGGTATGAGGTGCCGAAACTGGTCGATGCTTAGCATGATTTGTCTCCGTCAGCCTGTGTAATATCCTGCGAATATCCCGGGACGAATCCACAAAATACCGTGCGTGGGATAAATCATGTCCCACTTTGATCGTAATGGCAGATTCCGCCAGGGCCTCAAACATATCTTCATCGGTATAGTCATCCCCCGCCGCCATAATAAAATCCCATTTTTGTCTGGCCAGCCAAAGGCGGGTGGTTCTTCCTTTGTGAATACTGCTGGGTTTCGCTTCGAGAATTTTATTTCCTTCAAAAATGCGTATTTCCAGATTTTCCGTCAGTTTGGAAACGGCAGCTTTCAATTCCTGGGTTCGAATCCTGGCCAGTTCCGGATCCGCCCGGCGCGTATGCCATACCAGGGAGAAATTCTTTTCTTCCAGTGAAGAACCCGGTGTCCGATCCGCGTATAACTCAAAAACGGGCCGTATCATCGCTTTCCAATCATTATTCACCATTTCCAAGATCTGCCAGTTTTTCCCCGCTTCTTTCATCCAAGCGCCATGTTCCGCCACCAGATGTACGTTCAGCCGCCCCAGCCATTGCTCCAGTGTCGGATGGTCCCGGCCGCTGATAATCACGAGGGTATTCGCAGGATTTCGCGCCAGATGGGTAATCAGGTCCAGCAACTCCGCATCCGGGTAGGCCTGATCCGGGTTATCCTCATAGTGCCGGAGGGTTCCGTCATAGTCCAGAAGAAACAAACGGTTTCTGCTTTCCTGGTATTGATCCAATATTCTATCCTGAATGGCCGCCGAAACTTTGCGGACGGTATATTTTTCTATCGCACGGCCGCGATCCCATACATCCTGGATAAAATGCTGGGCCCAACGAGTGATGTTGTACCGCCGCAATCTCTCCTGCATCGACTGGATCCGCCTGCTTTGTTCGGATTCAGGCATTTCCAGGGCTGCACGAATCGCTGCCGCCATTTTATCGCGGTCGTTGGCATTTACCACGATCGCCTCTCCCAATTCGCTGGCAGCGCCGGCCGTTTCACTCAGGATCAAAACTCCCTTTGTTTTCTTGGAAGCAATAAATTCTTTGGCGATCAGGTTCATGCCATCCCGCAAAGGGGTGATCCAGGCAATGTCCGCGGCATCGTAGAGGGCCACCAGCTTATGGAAAGACAGGGAGCGATATAAATACCACACCGGCATCCATACGAAATTTCCATGCGTGCCGTTGATTTTTCCGATCAATCCTTCGACCCGCTTTTTGAGATCTTGATATTGGTCAATATACGCACGGGAAGGCACCGCTACCAGGATTAAAATCACTTTGCCCCGATACTGGGGATTTTGCGTTAAAAACCAATCAAACGCCTCCAATCGCTCGATGATTCCCTTGGTATAATCCAGGCGGTCCACCGACATGATAATCCGGCAATCTTTTACCTTTTCCTGGATCTGGCGGATGGCCTGCTGTACCTTCTTTTTTTGACTGGCCTGGGCGTATTTTTCATATTGAATTCCCATCGGATAGGCATCTACTTTCACGACCCGGTCTTTGGTAATAAACTCACCCAGATAATGATCCAGCCCCAGCAGCCGGGATACACTACCCAGAAAATGCCGAACATAATCGTAGGTATGGAAGCCGATCAAATCCGCACCCAGAACTCCCTCCATCAGCTCTTTTCGCCAGGGCAGCAAACGGTAGATCTCATAATTGGGAAAGGGAATATGGAGAAAAAAGCCAATTGGATGGTGCGGCAGTTTTTCCCGAAGCATCTGCGGCAACAGCATTAATTGATAGTCATGGATCCAGATCATATCCTCCGGCTGAACATGCTGTAAAACTTCTTCACAGTACTTTCGGTTTATCTGCTGGTAGAATGACCAGGATTTGTCATTATACACTGTATATAAGGGAAAGTAATGAAATAACGGCCATAGCGTCTTGTTGCAAAAATTATGATAGAATTCATTTACTTCTTCCTCGGTGAAAAAAACAGGGCTACATTTTTCCGCGTGCAATCGCCTCTCAATTTCCTCCTGGTCAGGGGGGGTAAGCTGGTCAGTACTTATGCCGGGCCAGCCAAGCCAGAAATAATTCGGGATTTCTTCCAGGGATTGCAAACCCACCGCCAACCCCCCGGTACTCGCCGAAAATTGCAGCCGATCTCTGGTTTTTTTTACCATAACCGGCAGCCGATTGGAAACGATCAATATTTTTTTCACCGATCCTCCCATCCTATCATGTCATATTCTTTGATCAGCCTAACATATTAATTATAGTAACCTGCTGAAGATTTTCAAGAGATTAATCAGAATTTATTGCAAAATGGTTCTTGCGCACGATAATTGCGCGAAATGAGGTGCGATTTGTTATCTGGTGGAGTTTTTTTGTCTGGGCCTGGTACAACCTGGCAAAATGAGAGGCATGAAAGTTTGACACTTTCGGCAACGGCTTTACCGGGTGAAACCATTTGTGACGGGATAGAATGAGGGATTTACAGGTTAAAGTCAGCGGGCAAGGGGATAATAAACAGGTGCGGGAAGACGGCAGAATATGTAAGCGCGGGAATCCCGATAGATCGGGATCGGGCGAGGGGACAGAATAGGGGGATATAGTATGGGAGCTAAAGGGGAGAAGAAGCTGTCCAGAGGCCAGCGGTACGGGAAGGGGCGTCGGCGGACAGAAAAACAATAGGTTCTCATTCGAAAAAGGTGGTAAAAAATAGCTAAAAAGGAATGGACATTATGCAGCCTTTTGGTAGGTAATTTATTTAGCCAAAGAACTTGCACTACGAAAGGAGGAGCACAATGTCTGGACTGAGTATAACAGGATACTTCCCGTTTACGCGAATGAAAATTGTCGAACAACATATTCACCATGAGGATGCCTCCTCGGCATGGATCCGCCTACGGCCCGACTGGCGTTATACCCATTTGTGTCATACCTGCGGCCGCGAGGTAGCCACGACCCATTCCCGGGGGCTTGTGCGGGTTCTTTGCGAACTGAATCTGGTCCAGGCCCAGGTCTTTCTGCAGGTGGAATACCGGAAAATCTGGTGTCCGGTCTGTGGCGGGGTCCGGGTGGATCATCTGGATTTTGGCGAAGCCGACCAAAGGATAGCAGGTACTATATTCATGTAATTTCCAATCAGAAACTAAAAAATCGGCATAATTTTGTGTGTTTTTGAGGCAAAAGCATACACAAGGAAAATGATTTCCCTGAGATAGGCATTTTCCTAGAGGTGAATAGGGAAATTCCCTATTCCGCATCAGCCCTGGAAACATTAATTCCGCAATTCCCAGTTCCGCTGCAATGGAAAGCCCCTGCGTGATCCAGGAACCACGGAACATCTGTTTGAAAAACTGCTTCTCAAGAGGGAAATCGCCCATCGGCTGCCTCATTTCATGTCAAACCGGATAGGGTAAAAGCATTGACTGGTTTCGCACCGGGTTTATGTAAATCGGTCGCCGCCCTTTCCGTCGGCCGCGGCGACCGATTGCTTCTCCGGCTTACCTTACAGGTATCCGTCTCATCCTCTCCGTCCCGGAAAACTCAATACGCTGCTTTTCGGCGGCGCAGTGTCAAAACAGCGCCTCCCGCCAGAAGCACCAGGGTGAACGGCTCGGGTACGATCGGATTGTTGGTATCCTGGAAAAAGCTGAAGGTCCGGAGATTGTCGCCATCCAGGCCGCCCGGCTGGGGCGGAATCGTGGTAAACTCATCGTCAAAGCCCGGCAGGTACAGGAAGGCAACATTCAAATAGCGAAATTCATCGCCGACTGCGGGGGCCGCGCCGACGGCCACAGAGCTTTCATATCGGACAAAGGTATCAAAGGGCGGCTCGGCTCCCAAATATTCAAAATCCCTTCCCCGAAACGAATCGGGCGTGCCGAAGTTCCCGTCGAAGGTACGGTCAAACATCACCCCGACCTGGGCGGCGTCCGGGGCAGCAAACCCATCCAGGCGAAAACCGCTCAGCAAGCCCTTGCCGCCCTGATAGATGAGGGTCCAGGGATTGCCGAAGGTATCGCCGGACTCGGACAGAGACCAGTCACCCCCTGCACCTGAAGCGGCGCCAGAATCCACTCCCGTAGCTGCCCAAAGGACGGTTTCGGAGGGAGCTGCCGTAAAAAACACGGTTACCGACATGCCGACCATTTCAGCGCCGGTGGTCTGGTAATCGCTAACGGCGGGAATAACCTCTCCCGGGAGGGGATTTTCGGAATGAATCACAATGGCCTGCGAAATTCCGGCAGCAGCCAATATAAACATCCCAGCTAAAACAATTGCTCTTTTTCCATTTTTCATAATACTCTCCTTGCGCCTTAACGGCTGTTAAAATAAAATAGTTACCCGCAACTTTACGTTTACTTGCGGGACCTCTGTTCGAACGTATCCCTTACCACCATCCCTGCTTCTCATCTATCACCTCCTTTCCCACAGGGGTATTTAGCCATATAATGTAAAAATGGAGTACCCGTACATCTACGACATACCGAATCATAAATTTATATGAATCCGGGAGGCAAAATCTCGCCGGTTATTCAATAAGACCTGAGACATGTCAAGTCAGTCCAATTGTATGGACCGGCGTTTTCGTAATAAGGCCAGTCCGCCCGCCGCCAGCAGACCCAGGGCAGCCGGTTCGGGCACGATTTGTCCGCGGATCTCGCCGCCCGGGAAAGCGGTGGTGTGGACATTGATATAGAGGCCCTCTGCCAGGAGATTGGGCAGTTCGGCCGCCAGGGTGGTTGCATTTCCTTCGGCCAGATCCCAGGCGGAGAAGATGGTTCCCGCCGCCGGATCGATTATCAGATCTCCATTGGTATCGTTGTTGATGCCTATCATCCCAAAGACAACGCCGCCATTAATGCCCGCTGGGGCCCGGTGGATGTGGAGTCCCGTGACATTATCGGCTGTGATACCCGGAGTTTGAAGGCCGTCCAGATCGAGGCCCATAATCGTCAGATCGATGGTCAGTCGGTCCTGTGCCGCATTCAACACAAAAGTTGCCGTTCCGGTAGCGGTAGAATTAGTAGGTCCTACCTCCTGGCTGCCATCAAGGGAGGCAAAGAAGTTGGTCTGCGCACCGGCCTGCATAACCGGAAAAAGCAGACAAAAACACAAACTCTTCAGAATCCAATGCTTTGTACCCATACATTCTCCTTTCACATTTTAACAGGTTCCGTTCCGCATCGATTGAATCGAAATATAAAAAACATACATGATGATAGTAGCGATCAAAAACACCATAAAAAATAGGCAATCTGCCTATATGGCATCAGGAAAATGATTATATGTCTGCTAAACTGATACAGCCTTACTAGCCGGCATCAGCCAGCAGCAGGTATCGCTACTATTTTTCGGCCGGCTCCGCAAGGCGGTTCTGTGGTTCTTGATAGCGAAAGGTCTTTAGGATTACGTTCAGGAGTTCTAAGCAAATGACTGACTCCATCTACGAGTTTTCCTTATTGGTTTTTGTCTGGTCGGGAGACTATTCTTTTTTTAGATTGTGTTGTAATTACGCAGATGGATATTTTTCCCGTGTACGGAACGCCTTGTGCGGAATAAGACAGGAACTAGTTAACGGCTTTTTATACCATCCCTACAACTAAAATAAAAGGGATGTATAAAAATGCGTATCATGGCTTGGTGGAAAGGAATGTGTCATGTCAAAAGTATTGAAATGGGTGAAAAGGTACATCGCTCGTAAGCATGGGAAGCGGTCGGCGCCGTCAATACGGCCGGTCTGCTGTCTGGAGCGGCTGGAGCCCCGGCAACTGCTTTCAGTCACCGCGTTCTTTTCGGCCCAGGCCGGAGTGCTGAGCGTCTTTGGAGACAGCCTGGACAATAACATCGAGTTCAGCCGAAATGCCGCAGGGAGCATCCTGGTTAACGGCGGGGCGGTAAGCATCCTGGGCGGATCGCCGACCGTTGCCAATACAAGCCTGCTTCAGGGCTTCGGCCTGAGTGGGCATGATACGCTGGTGTTGAACGAAGCGAACGGTGCCTTGCCGCGGGCGGCCTTGTTCGGCGGGGCGGGCAACGACACGCTCATCGGCGGGTCCGGTAACGACCGGCTCTTTGGTCAGGCCGGCCAGGACACGCTGCTGGGGCGGGGCGGTATTGATATGCTCTTCGGTGGGGCCGGCAACGACATCCTTACGGGCGGCGACGGCAATGACCTGGTGTTTGGCGAGAACGACAATGATCGTCTGATCTGGAATCCCGGCGATGATACCGACCTGAACGAGGGCGGCACCGGCACCGATACTGTCGAGGTCAACGGCGGTAATGGTGC
>JAKJEP010000520.1 GCA_022705365.1 Planctomycetota bacterium
GGTATGACTGCTTGAAGGCCCGTGTCCGATTTTGTAAATCTCTCTGATCGATTCCATAATGCTGGCAGAATAATTGATTTTGCAAAGGGGGGAAAAGCGAACAACACCAGGAGATCAGGTTATGCTGAGGGTCAAGAAAATCGATGCCATCATCCCTGGGCAGGCGCCTGATACCCGGCGATTTTCCCATTTCAACAGCACCCGGCCATCTCCGGCGCCCACATGGTTAATAACCAGCGGAAAAATTAGCCAACATAAACCTGAAAAGCAAACAAAATTCCCAGAGCATGCAACCAGTAATCGGCCGGTTTACATGCTTTTAGATAATTTTCGCTTGCTTTTCAGAGTTGTGTTGGCTAATATTCCGGCAGGCTGGAAGCGATGAGGTCGACGGATATGGCCCGGCGCTTTGAGAATGGGGAAATGGTGGCGTATCGGGCGTTTGACAGGGGATGATTTCCTCGATTTTTTGGGACCGCCGGCAAAATCAGAACTCCTGTCAGTTGGCCGACACCCGGTGCACACCACGAACTATATTCTTGAGATCGAGGAGAGCAAGTGCAATGGATGCGGCCAGTATGTGGATGCATTTCCGGCTGAGGCGATGGCGCATTACCTGGCGAGCTGGGTAATGCCCCTCCGGTCAAGCAGGTTCGGGCCGGCCGGCAGATGAGGTCGAGATTTGTTGAATGGCTGGTCCACAGGCGGGTGCGCTAAACGCTTGACAAAGGCAGGATTTAAACTAGCTGCTCACTCTGCCCGGACAACATTCCTTCCGGATCCCGCCGCTTGCGAGCGACTGGCAGCCGGATCCGGTGTACTCATGAACCAGGGGAATTTTGAGGTAACCAGGAGATGGGGCAACAACAATTATTACTTCTCGTCATCGCCTTGGCTGTCGTCGGCATCGCCATCGTGGTCGGCTTCACCATGTTCCATAACGCCGCGGATGCGGCCCAGATTGATACTGTAAGTCAGGAGTGTACAGGGCTGGCGGTCAGGGCACAGGCCTACTACCTCACCCCGGCCTATCGCGGGGGCGGCGGCAACACCTTCTCGGGATTAACCCTGACTCGAGTAGCGCCAGCCTCGGCCAATTTCCCTGCCGGTCAAACCGAGGACGGCATTTACGAGATACAAGTCCAGCCGCAAACTGTCACCATCACCGGCACGCCGAAACGTCCCAGCGCTGCTGCACGCGTAGTGACTGCGGTCGTAACATCTTCGCTCATCACCCTGACCGTCGCTGATTAAGCCTCTTTGCCCCCACCGTGCTGGACAAAACCTTGGTTTCTTCTTAGCTCGCAGTATGGTGGGTGCGTGGTCCGGCGGGCGAATCGCGTACAATGACTCCTTTTTCGAAAAGTTGACTCCGAATACGGTCCGCAGTGCTCCAGTCTTGCGCTCGCCGGGCCGTTTCCCGCTCTTCGATGAGCTGCTGGATCTCCTCGTCCTCCTTCTCTTCCGCTCCAATGACCATGATATTGAGAACCCGGTTAATCTCGTCCAATGCCTGTAAAGTCCGGTCAATCCCGGACTGGTCTAACTGGCCCTTGTCTATCAGCCGGTTCATTGATCGTATGAAATCAAAGAGGGTGGCCAGTGCGGCTGGAGTGTTGAGATCGTCATCCATGGCCGCTTCAAAGCGGTGCCGGAGATCGTAGACGGATTGTTCCGCCTCCGGCGCATGGCTTCCGGGGTGGGTTTTAGCCAGCGAGCGGGTAAAATTGTCGATTTTGCGCAGGGCGATTCGGGCGGTCTCCAGCGCGGCAACGGAATAGTTCAGGGATTTGCGATAATGTGCGGCGAGCAGCCAGTACCGCACTTCCCGGCCGGAATAGCCAAGATCGAGCAGGTCTTGCAGGACCAGCGGCATGTCAGCCAGGCCCGATATTTTTTTACCTTCCACCATCACCAGGGCGTTGTGGAGCCAGTAGCGGGCGAATGGTTTCCCGGTTGCGGCCTCGCTTATGGCGATTTCGTTCTCATGGTGCGGAAATATCAGGTCAGTGTCGCT
>JAKJEP010000521.1:0-386 GCA_022705365.1 Planctomycetota bacterium
TTTGATGAGACAGACGCATCTGCTGAAATTCAAGCCCTGGCCGAAGCGGGCCAACTGACAGGTGTACTGCCGCTTGCGACACCCTTGTATACTCCGGACGGATCGGCAAACGGCGTCGGCTGGTATTATGACGGCAGCGATACGTTTGCCTTTGCGGTAGTTCCGGAACCAGCGACCCTGATTCTATTGGGTTTGGGCAGTCTTTCACTAGCAAGGCGCCGCAAGTAAATAAGATTCTATTAATGGAAGAAGAAATGATGGGCGGTCAAAATTGTTTGAGGGAGCCACGGTGCATGTGGTATGATTGAAATTGAGCAGGGGCAGGATTCCGGAATATGGGAAAATGCCTCTGCTTTCCAGAATTTAATCAAGGAAACGAATCCGTA
>JAKJEP010000521.1:396-2011 GCA_022705365.1 Planctomycetota bacterium
TGTTGCTGCGGACAATGAAAGCCTGAACACATTTCAAGGGAACTCATTCGCTTTCCGGCAAGCCGCGAATTTCACCTTAATTGAATTGCTGGTCGTGATTGCCATCATCGCACTGCTCCTGTCGATTATTACCCCTTCCTTAAAAATGGCCAGAGAGCATGCCAGGCGGATTACCTGCACGGTAAACTTAAAAACCATCGGGCTTGCCAATAACACATATGCCTCAGAAATGGACGGAGAACTGGCCCTGTCTCTTCTGGCCCAAGGTACCTATCCGGACGCTCCATCTTTGACATATTATGCTTATTTTATCTATAACAATTCCGGTTATACTTCCGAGCAGATCCGAAATCTGGAACACCTCAGGGCGGGCCCCTTCAACCTGGCATGGCTTTATCAAACGAAATACATGGAACAGGCGGAACTGTTTTACTGCCCCAGCGCTACACGTATTCCGGAGACTGAGCTGGAATCTCATCATTACGATGCCTATCACGATGAAGCCCATCCATGGCCCTGGAACACCAATCTGGCCGGGAATAACTACAATCTGGACAAAGTCCGCACCAGTTACACCTATGTTCCGCAAAAGGCACGTGGGAAAGATAGACGGGGATTTAAGGAGATTGCCAAAAAGGCGAGTGAATTGGATGCCAGTACACCTATCTGTACAGATGTCTTGGCTAGTCTGGAACAACTTTCTCATCGAAAAGGAGGCATTAAGGGAGTCAATGCGTTATATTCTGACAGCAGTGTGAAATTTGTCAACAACGCGGAAGCCTTTGACCCCATGCTTTGGGAACATAGTCCCAATAATGATTGGGTTAATTTCCGAACAATTATCTCCTTGCTTCGTTAATTTCTTCGGCACAACAAATGATTTCAAAAGCATTCCTGATCAGGCTCGGTATTTTCGGGATACTGTCCGGCAACATGCTTGCTGCAACCAGGACTTGGCCGCAGCAGCCAGCGCGTCTATGGAATGATTCTGCGGCGGTTTGGGAATCGTCCCCGGGCGTACCTTCAACTTCACCGGGGATCGATGACTTTACTTATATCCTTTCCTCTAATGAGGTTACGATTAATTCTCCCGAAGTGATCCGGCGGCTGTATATTGACAGAACCTATACAGGGTATCCGCCGGCGGCCTCAACGGTGACAGTGGTATCCGGGGGCAGGCTTAGCATTGACAGCATCTGTCAGTTTGGTGTCGATACAACCGGTGCGGTGCTGAATATTGAAGGCGGTCAGGTCATTGCCGCAGGGACCGACCGGGCGGGAACCTGGTCGGTTCGGCTGGATTCAGGGGCTAGTGCGGTTATTAACATCTCAGCGGGGCAGTTTTATATTGGAGGAACTTCTCATGTTTTATCGCTGGCCGGCAGCAGCACGGTTTTTAATGTATCAGGGACCGGATCACTGGAACTGGGGCCCGGTTCATCGCTGGTGCTGGATGAGGGCAATTCGAAAATACGGCTTTCTGAAGGCGGCATGATCACATACCACGGGGTCAATGCAGAGGCCGCGGTTTCGGCACTTGCGGCCGCCGGCAAGATTGAGGGATTTTTACCTAACAATCCCCCGCCGTATCTTCCCTCCGGCAAAGCCAACGGGG
>JAKJEP010000522.1 GCA_022705365.1 Planctomycetota bacterium
CGTCACTATATTCCCCCCCCCTATTCCACTCCATCACCCGCTGGTCATTCCTGCGAAAGCAGGAATCCAGGTTTTTTCTTATGTCCATCTCGTCCATACCGTCCATAAAGTCCATATTGTCCATCTCTTTTTTCCCTTCCAAGCCCCGACCGTGAGGGAGGGGGTAAAAAATACTATTTTCCCTTTTGAATATCTTATTTCCAGAGGTCTCCCTGTTTTGTATTCCATAATTATTCCCTTGCCCCGCCCCTCTCGCCGCCGTATAATCTTCCTCAGGTTCTAACACCATGAGGAAATTCGCAAACATTGTGGATAGTAGGTTTTCAACTGCTTTACGGACTTAATATCAGGAATAAATATTTTGATTTGGGAATAGCATTTTGGCATAATTGTCATTGTAAAAGGGCTTGTTCCTGTTTTATAAGCAGGTAAATGGAGAATATCAGTTTACACGAATCTATGGGGACATTAGTTATGAAAAGAGATCCAACCGTATGGGTAAGCCTGTTACTAATCGCATTGCCGTGGATTATTGGTAAGATAATGGGCATGCCAAGGACAATCGATGATAATAACCCAACGATATTCCAGCTCTTTTTTTGGCTCATGTTCATTGGGGCAATACGGGCAACCATTCTTTGGTTTCAGACTCTAATTCACGGAATCGAACACGCCAAAAAAGAAAATCGAGTGGCAGTTGTTTTAGGCCATATTTTTCTTGGACCCATTATGTCCTATCTATATTACTGGGATTCATGTAAGAAGGCCAAAACAGCCGGGTAGGATCGGCAACTCGTTTGCCGACGCGGTCTTTTGAGTGCCCCCAATAATGAATACCGGGTGGCACCATCTGTTCGCAATCCAGGCGGCATTCTTCCGTAAAACTTTTATCTTTGGTTGGATTCTACTGCATGGCACTCCTGTCATCCTTTAAATTTTGGCCATCGGTTATAACCGACTGTTGGATTATTCGAATTATAAAGTGTTATGTATTCAATTTCTTTTTGGTTGACTTCTTTATCTGTTGCAGTTTCCGATTCCCAAAGAATTTCTTTCCGTATGGTAAAATCACGTTTTTGCGCTCTTGTGAAATCCCTTTCAATGAGTTTACTATCAGCACTGCCAAAATAGATAAGAGTATCCGTCAAGTCTTTACCGATATATATTTTCCCATTTGGATAAGTTATTTTAAAAATCACCTTCATCGGTCATACTCCTAAACTCGGAAGTTTAGCCAGACATCAACCCAGATATAATCATCAGGAATCTATGATTGGCAACTCCTTCAAAATACCCAATAACATAAGCAAAATATACCATTCCTAAACCAAAATCAATCCCTTTTTCCAGCCGGGGATATGCGGTATTTTCATCTCTTGAAAATTCGAATAAATTAAATGCGTCAGACCCCAAATCCCTCCCCAGCAATCTCTTAAATATTCCTTTTCCCCCGGTTCACCAATAAGCCCCCCTGCGCATAATACAGGTACATATTACCCGTATCCCTCTCCCAGCCACCCTCTTCTCTTCTTTATCTGGTCGGGTTGGTCGGGTTGAAAACATGGATTGATTCATACCGGACCAACCGGAAAAAGATATCTATACCATCCTTACCAAACCGTTTCATACCATCTGCATCCCCGTCTGTTCCGGAAAATCCCCCTCTCTTCCTCTTGTACGGGGGGAAACCGGTGTTCCATGCGCCCGAGCTGGAAAATCCTTCCAACCACTTGTCCTATCCCCTAGCCACAAGGCGGCGAGCCAGTCTTTTATCGTCCGGCCTGTCCAACCTGTCCGGTTTGTCCATTATCTCCGAAATCTTTGTTCTAAACTATACTCTCAGCTTCTGAATTGCCTGGACTGCATCACGCACTGTCTTGATCGTTTCGACCTCTTTGTCGGGCACGGCAATCTCGAATTTATCTTCGACCATCATGACAAATTCGGCCAGATCCAAACTATCTAATCCCAAATCGGTTGCGAATTGAGAATCGAGCC
>JAKJEP010000523.1 GCA_022705365.1 Planctomycetota bacterium
GCCGATGAGGACGGCACGCAGGGGCCGACGCATGTCAACTTTAAGCTTGGTAAAGGCGGCGAAGCGGTAGGTCTTTTTGATACCTACGCCAACGGCAACCGGCCGCTCAGTACCATTACCTTCGGGGCACAAACCACCGATGTCTCCTACGGCAGGTATCCGGACGGCAGCAGTACGTGGGGATTTATGCTAACGCCCACGCCCTGGAACACCAACAGCACGCTGGCCCTGATTCAGGCCGATCCGAAACAATTTACCGTTAATGGTTCCTTTATCATCCCCGAAGTATCCGGCAACAAGTGGGCGCATCCGGTTATCCTGGATAAACAGTTGTATATCCGCGTTCATGATGTTTTGTTCTGCTATGATATCGGTCAGAAAGGTTGAAGTGATGAAGTTCCGTATGATTCTAGGTCTGTCTGTCTTGTTCCTCAGCATGGCGGGTGCGGCGATCGACGATCCGCCCGGAAATCTCAACGACGACGGAGTCATTGACATCGAGGATATGGTTCTTTTTGCCCAGCAGTGGCTGGACGGGCCGGGCGGCACGGCGGACTTTGTCGGCAATGACGGTGTGAACTTCGCGGATTACGCCTATTTTGCGCAGAACTGGTACTATACGCCCATGATGATTACCGAATTCATGGCGAAGAACGATACCTTCTGGACCGACGGGAACGGGGCCTATTCGGACTGGATCGAGATCTATAATCCGGAGCCAGATACGATTTCGTTAAAGAACTGGTATCTGACGGACGATCCAAATGATTCGAACAAATGGGCATTTCCGGATGATGCGAGTATCGGCGGAAATAGTTATCTGGTGGTGGTTGCTTCCGGCCAGACCGTCCAACCCTATGTGGATCCTTTGGATTATTATCACACCAATTTTAAGCTGGACGCCGGGGGAGAATATCTGGCGTTGGTACATGGCTCGCAGATCATTCACTCTTACGCTCCGGAATATCCAAATCAAACATCGAATATTTCATATGGACGGGCTACCAGTACTCTAACCAGTTCCAATCTAATTTTTGCGAACTATCCATCTCTCTATTTCGTGCCGATAGATGGTTCATTGGGAACTTCCTGGACCCAAACGTCTTTCAACGACGCATCCTGGCGTCTTGGGTATACCGGTATTGGATATGAAATGTCTCCCGGTGATTCCGTTAACTATTCGCTTTTGATCCAAACTGATATAGAGTCTTTGATGCATGAATTCGGCCAACAGTACGATCTGGATCTGGATTTTGAGACCGCTACGGTCAATCCTAATGGTGCCTGGTCGTATGGTTATATCGATACCAGCGGGTTTTCACTGTTAACCGACGGTATCTTTGATCCGGATAAGGGAAGTGCCCGTTACGGCTGGCGTTATCCTGTTAGCGACTGGGACTCCCATGGTAACCTCCAGAAGATTCTAGAAGGCGAGGCAAATTTTGAGGCTTACAGTTCATACCGTTATGGCGGTGAAATGTGTAACGGACCGGGAGCTACATCCGGTGTTAGAACAGCAGCTCGCTGGACCTGCCCGGCGGATGGCGATTATGATATTTTGGCCTTATGGCAGGGATTGTCCACCAAAGCGGCTGGAACAACGGTTGATGTGACTCTGGAATTGAATGGAGCATCCCTCTTTACGAGTTATGTGGCCGGATTTATTGGTTGTCCGGGAGAAGAACCTACCGGCACGCAGCCGGAAACGAGCTATTCCACCTTTTTGTCTCTGGTAACCGGCGATACCCTGGATATGACGATTGCTGGTGGATCTGACGGTATTAGCGCTGATTGCACCAACATGGATTTGACTATTGCATCCAGCGGACCCGATCGAGTGCGGACATCAGTTTATTTGCGAATCCCCTTTGAAGTGAATTCTTTTGGAGCTCTGACCAGTTTAAAACTCTATATGAAATCACTGCTGTCCAAAATAATTTATTTGAGGCTATAAGGGTATAAAAAAGCCGCTCAAAACGGCTGTTTCAGACAAGG
>JAKJEP010000524.1 GCA_022705365.1 Planctomycetota bacterium
CCTCTTGGCTCCCGACCTCACCCCCCGCCTGCCCGCCTACCGCTATTTCCTCCTTTTCCTCTGGTGGTCCTCCGCCACCCTCGCCGCCGCCGCCGTCCTCATCTACACCCGCAACGGCTCCCGCTACTACAACGAATTCGAACACCGACAAAAACTCCTCAAACACCAGCCCCCCAAACCCGATCTTCCCGATAAATCCTTATAGGGCAAGTCCCACCCATCATCTGCAACTACTCCGCATCAATCCTATCCAGCAGATACGACAGATTGCACGAAACCGCCGTTTCGCTGCTTTGGCACTGTTCGGTTCGGCTGATTAAAATCCGCTTGTCCGCCTGAATCATGTCCGCCGTCTTCTCTAACCGTTCCAGAATGGTGCCGGTCAGGATGACCCGGTCAAAACAAGAGATAACTCCTTGTATTTTCGAGAGATGGCGTTCGATCAACGTCTGCATCGTCAGGGCCTTTCCAGTAAAACCATGGGTCAATTTTAGGCAAGACATCATGCCGCGTAAATAGTATTTTACCTTTAATGGTTCCGGTTATGCCGGGTTAGGGGATGGTTCAAAAGGATTAAAAATAGATTCCGCCGGGATTGTTCCGGTGAATTGGTTGAGAAAATTGCATGGATAAAACTGTTTTATCATGCCGCCAGGGACCGTATAATAAAGCTGTATTGACATAACAACAAAATTCCAGATTGGTTTCGATTATTTCAGGAGAAGAAATATGATTAAGTCATTTCTTTGGGCAGGAGTAATGGGATTGGTGGTGACATGGTCGGGATTTGCGCAGGCGGTGGAGGGGGGCGGCGGCATCGAGGTGGAGCGGCTGCGGTGCGAATATTTGGAAAATCCGATGGGGATTGATGTGCTGACGCCGCGGCTATCGTGGGTGTTGCGGTCGGAGGGGCGCGGGCAGCGTCAGACGGCGTACCGGGTGCTGGCGGCCAGCAGTGCGGCGAAGCTGGCGGCGGGGGAGGCGGACCTCTGGGACAGCGGGAAGGTGGCGGGCGATCAGACGATTCATGTGGTTTATCAGGGTAAGCCGCTGGCAAGCCGGATGGAGTGTTTCTGGAAGGTGCAGGTGTGGGATAAGGATGGGAATAGGACGGAATCGAGCGAGCCGGCCTGGTGGTCGATGGGGCTGCTGGAACGGGGCGATTGGCAGGCTGAGTGGGTTGCGGCCCCGGCCGAAGCCCCGCGAACACCGCACAACGGGTATCACAGCGAACTGGCGGCGTCAGCGGATGCGGCCAAATGGGTGGCGGTCGATCTGGGGGCGGAACGCAAGATCGATGGTGTACAGCTTTATCCGGCGCGGCCGTATGATTATGCGTCGGATATGCCGGGCTTTCTGTTCCCGGTGCGGTTTACGATTGAGGCCGGTCGAAAGGCCGACTTTTCGGATGCCAGAACGGTGGTGGATCAGTCTGGGGCTGATGTGCCGAATCCGGGCCCTGCGGCACCGGTTTACCGTTTTGGAGCGATGGAGGCGCGGTATGTGCGTCTGAGCGTCAGCCGGCTGGCACTTCGTGAGGGGGAGAACTATGGATTTGCGCTGGCGGAGATGCAGGTGCTGGCGGGTGAGGAGAATGTGGCCCAGGGGGCGGCGGTGACTGCGTTGGATGCCATCGAGTCGGGCGGGTGGGCGAAGGACAAGCTGGTCGATGACCGGGTGCTGGCCGACCGGGGCAGTAGTGACGACGGCAGTCAGCGGCCGGCGACCATGCTGCGCAAGGAAATCGAAGTGCGCGGTCCGGTTAAACGGGCCGTGGTGTCGGTGACCGGTCTGGGGCTGTATGAGCTGCGGATCAACGGACAAAAAGTCGGCGATCATCTGCTGACGCCGGAGTGGACCCGGTACAGCCGGCGGATTCAGTACCAGACCTACGATGTTACTGATTTGCTGGGCAGCGGCAAGAATGCTGTGGGGGCCCAGCTGGGCGGCGGGTGGTGGACCGGGCCGCTGATGGCCAA
>JAKJEP010000525.1 GCA_022705365.1 Planctomycetota bacterium
GGGGCTTCTGATTGTGCCGGTGGTTTATACGCTCAATGATGATTTTGTCAATTTTCTCAAACGAAAATTCAGCAGGAACCGATATGATTCAACCGCAGCGAATTCAAACGCTGAATCATAAAAGTATTCAGAACGGCCGCTTCGTCCTGTACTGGATGCAGGCCGCCCAGCGGGCCGAAACCAATCACGCCCTGGAATATGCCATCCGCCGTGCCAACGAATTACACCAGCCAATTCTGGTTTTTTTCGGGATTATCGAGACCTATCCATCGGCCAATCTGCGGCATTATTATTTTATGCTGGAGGGGCTGCGGGAAACGCAGGAGGCACTGGCCCGGCGGAATATCCCGCTGCTGATTCAGCGGATTTCGCCCGAAGCGGGTGTATGCCGGCTGGCCCAGGGAGCCTCGCTGGTGGTAACGGACGGAGGGTATCTGGTCCATCAGCGGAAATGGCGGCAGGCTGCGGCCCGAAAAATAGACTGTCCGCTGATTCAAGTGGAAACCGATTGCATCGTTCCCGTTGCCGCTGCCTCCGGCAAGGAAGAATATTCCGCCGCCACCCTCCGGCCCAAAATCCACAAACAACTGGAGTATTTTTTAAAGCCATTGCACCGGGCCAATCCCAAATATCGTCTTTCCCAGATCGATTACGAGTATTTTGATATACAGGATATTTACCAGGCAATTTCCCGGCTGGGAATAGACCGGACGGCAGGTCGTTCCGCGTTCTTTACCGGCGGGGCCTCTCAGGCTCGGAAATTCCTGCGCAGCTTTATCCGGAATAAACTGGATCACTATGCGGAGTGGAAAAATGATCCCACCCTGGACGGTCTTTCCAATCTGAGTCCCTACTTGCATTTCGGCCAGATTTCGCCGCTGGAGGTTGCCCTGCAAGTTCACAAAAGTTCCAGCCCTGCTGTGGAGGTATTTCTGGAAGAACTGATTGTGCGGCGGGAACTGGCAATCAATTTTGTCTATTACAATCCGCAGTATTTGTCGTTTCGCTGTCTGCCTGTCTGGGCCAGGGCGACCCTTCGTTCCCATCAGAAAGACCGCCGCGAATATGTTTATACCCTGCCGCAGTTGGAATCGGCCCAGACGCACGACCCTTACTGGAATGCCGCCCAGCAGGAAATGAGGATTACCGGCAAGATGCACGGCTATATGCGGATGTACTGGGGCAAAAAGATACTGGAGTGGAGCCGCTCGCCGCAGGCGGCTTATAAGATAGCGGTGTATCTGAACGACAAATACGAACTGGACGGCCGGGATGCCAGCGGCTATGCCGGCGTTGCCTGGTGTTTCGGCAAGCACGATCGCCCCTGGCAGAACCGGCCGATTTTCGGTATGGTCCGCTATATGAATGACAAGGGGCTTCTACGGAAATTTGACGCGGATGCTTATGTAAAAAAGATCGATACTTTGGGATTGGTATAAGCTTCGCAGAACAGGAAGGAAAGAAGTGTTGATGGTTCAGTCAGGAGCGGAATTAGCAATAAAATTCCATTGATGTGAACGGAAAGCGGGGTATAATCAAGGCGGCGGTTATTTTGAGGCTGGTCGCGGTGTCCAGTCGCAGGGAAGAGTCGGGCTGGTAGGCCTGAACGGTTACCGTATTTTTTTACAGGATAGAAAAGATGAAGGCTCTCGTTAAAGCAAAACCGGAAGCCGGTTTATGGATGCAAGAGGTAGCGATCCCGGAAATCGGGATTAATGATGTGCTGATCAGGGTACTGAAGACCAGTATCTGCGGGACGGACCTGCATATCTGGAACTGGGACAAGTGGTCGCAGGCGAATGTGCCGGTCGGGACTATTACCGGGCATGAATTTGTCGGGGTGATTGAGGAGGCGGGGTCGAATGTGCATGACTATAAGAAGGGGGATCTGGTCAGCGGGGAAGGGCATCTGGTATGCGGTCGATGCCGGAATTGCATGGCGGGGCGCCGTCACCTGTGTCCCAATACCA
>JAKJEP010000526.1 GCA_022705365.1 Planctomycetota bacterium
CCAGGGCGTCATCAACCCGCTGGCCGCCATCTGTGCCGCCGCCATGATGCTGGAAACCCTCGGCCAGGAAAAGGCCGCCAAAGCCATCGAAGATTCGGTCAAATTCATCACCGCCAACAAACTCAAGAGCCTGGCCGCCGGCAAGATGGGTTTCTCTACCAGCCAGGTCGGAGACATGGTCGCCCAAAAAGTTGCGGATATGTAAAACATGCCCCAGCTAAGCCCCTTTCAGCAGATTCACGAAAACAAAGCCGCCGCCATGACCGAGCGGGACGGCTGGCTCATGCCTTTGCATTACGGCGATCCCCTGGACGAATACCGCCGGTGCCGGGAGAACCTGGCGGTATTCGACTCCAGCTATTCCTATCGCATCCGGGTAGGGGGGCCGGACGCCCAAAAACTGCTAGGCCCCCTGGTGTCCTGCGATGTCACCCGCATTTTCCCCAGCCGCCAGCGCTACGCCCTCTTTTGCAACGAGCAAGGGGGTATCATCGAGGATTGCCTCATCCAGAATCAGGGCAGTGGCTACCTCTTGATTGGCAATCCCGCCAACCACCAGCGGATCCTGAACTACCTCCAGGCCCGCCAGCCTTCCCTGAACGCAAAAATCACCGACGAAACCTTCACCACCGCCATGGTCACCCTCCGCGGGCCCTATGCCCTGCCCCTGCTGAAGGAAAAACTGCCGTTCGACCTGGAAACCATCCAGCCGGGCGACGTCCTGGCCGAAAACTACTTCTTCATGCGGTTTGTCATTTCGCTGGACGAGTCCCTTTCCCCCTCCATTATCCTCCCAGCCAAAATGGCCTCTATGGCCTGGGATATGCTCGAAAAATACGGCAAAATCTATAACGCGGGTGTGGCGGGCCTGGAAACCCGCAATTCCCTCCGCATCGAGGCCGGCCAGCCGGGATTCGGCTCTGAGCTGAACGAAACCATCGACCCCTGGACCGCCGGTTTGCAGCACACCGTCGACATCGACGGCGATTTCATCGGCGCCTCCGCCCTTCGCCGCCTGGCCGAGGGCAACCATACCCCCAAAATAGCCGGTTTTCTCCTGGACGCCCACCCCGAATGCCGCCTGAACCTGCCCGCTCCCATCTTCATGGCTGACCTCGAAGCCGGCCGCCTCACCAGCTCCTGCTTCTCCCCATCCTTGCAAAAACCCATCGCCCTGGGCTACCTCAACTCCCATCTGCCCCCCAACCCGGCCCTCTACCTAAAAACCGCGACCGCCAATATCCCTCTCACCCTAACCCCCATCCCCTTCCTCAGCCGGTAGGGGTGCTGCCCGCACGGAGACTCGCTGCGATCACCCATGAAATACGATACTCCCATTCGTCGCTTCATAGTATTACAAGACCAATGTTGATAGATATAGGAGCTTGTGGTACCATATGGCCGGATGAGAGGATATGTGATTGGCAAGGTGTATGCACAGGAAAGGTCAGAAAATGCGGATATGGTATAAATGGCTGGTTATCATGGGGCTGGTATTGCTGGGCGGGGCGGGCTGCCAAAGGGGTTTGTCGAAAGACCTGGTGAGGGGGAGTGAAACTCCGCCGGCGGCTGGGCAGGCGGCGGGGGAGGCGATTGCGGAACTGCAGCCCGGCGCGGACAGGGAGTTTCGGGCGGATTATGACGGCAGTATCCAGAAATATATCATCCGGCTGCCCGGCGGTTTTGACGGCCGGGTGGAACATGACATGATGATCGTACTGCATGGGCATGGGGCGGATCGGCACCAGTTTGCCGAGAGCGAAATTGGAGAGGCGAAAGGAGTCCGCGAGGCGGCGGCCCGGCATGAGGTGATTTTTATTTCGCCGGACTACCGGGCCTGTACGAGCTGGATGGGGCCGGCGGCGGAGGCGGATATGCTGCAGATAATCAGGCTGCTGCGGAAGGAGTATAAAATCCGTAAGATTTTTCTGGCGGGCGGCTCGATGGGG
>JAKJEP010000527.1 GCA_022705365.1 Planctomycetota bacterium
CGGCCTTGATTGAGGTTTCATGGCATGTACTGTAAAGTGATAACATTGCGATACGATCCCTTACTGGGAGGCTTTCCCGATCAGCCATTGCAGTCCGTCCAGGCGAATGGGAGGCTGCTTGAGGTTCGTGAACATTTCTTCGAACATGGCGGTGTTCCCTGTCTGACCCTGCTTCTTATATTCGATGAAACTTTATCCAAATCGGACCTGCATCTCCAGAAATACATTGAAGATCCGGGTAAGGCCTTGCCCGAGGAAATCCAACCTCTCTATGCTGCTTTACGCCGGTGGCGAAACGATCGATCGAAACAGGATGGCGTGCCCGCTTATACCATTTTTCGTAATACGCAATTGGCGGCCATATGCGTACAACAACCGCATACCCTGGCGGCGCTGCGGGAGATCGAGGGTGTTGGTGAGGCGACTTGTCGCAAGTACGGTCCTGAAGTCCTCTCCCTGATCCCCGGACGCAACAAAGAAACACCGGGTGAGGAGGTAAAAAATCAATGAAGTCGTACGGAAATATCTTCGCCGGAATTGTGGGTCATGACAACCTGGCTCAAGCCTTGAAACGAGCAGCCAAAGGAAAACAGGAGCGTCCCGGCGTAAAGGGATTTCTTGAACAGAGTGAAAAAGAACTCGACAGATTGCGCCGGGAACTCGTGGACGGAAGCTATCGTCCTGGCCCGTTCCGGCAATTCCATATCTGTGATCCCAAACCGCGCCTGATCCGTTGTGCGGACTTTCGCGACCGGATAGTTCATCACGCCGTATGCATGCGGATTGCTCCATTAATTGAGCGAAGTCTCATCTTCCATAATTATGCTTGTCGCCAAACGAAAGGCAGTCATCGGGCGGTTCTGGCCGCCCGGGCCAACAGCCGACGTTTTGCTTATTGGCTGCGAACGGACATACTCCATTATTATGAGAATATCGATCATGACATTCTCCTCGATCAGTTGTTCCGTCTGTTTCGCGAAGCCAAATTGAAAGAATTGCTGAGGATGATTGTGGATCATTCACCCGTTGGGGTGCGCCCCGGAAAGGGCTTGCCCATAGGCAGCCTAACCAGCCAGTGGTTTGCCAACCTGTATCTGAATTCCATCGACCACTGGATCCTCCAGAAAATGATACCCAAGGCCTACCTTCGCTATATGGATGACTTTGCCCTATGGTCTGACTCCAAGGATCACCTGTTTGCAATAGCCGCTGAACTTCAGTACCGATTGACAACCACATTGCACCTGGAACAGAAACGGAAAGCAACACTGGTTGCCCCCTCGTCCGAAGGGATGCCCTTCCTTGGATATCGCATCTATCCCGGTATGGTCAGGGAGCGTGCGGCGCGGGTCAGACGGCGTCAGACCTTGCTTTGTCGAAGAGAGCAACAATTCCTCAGGGGCGATATTTCAGAAATGCAATTGCAGGCCTCGGTGCGGTCCATGGCCGGGCCGCGATGGTTCTTCGGATTTGGAGCTCCCATAAACGATCAGGGACGTCGGAGCAGAGGCTCCCACCGCGTCAACCGCGGCGGCAGCTGGAGGAACGACCATGCGTCGTACTTCCGCGGGGCGAACCGCAACAGGAACGACCCCGGCAACCGCAACGACAACTTGGGCTTCCGCCTCGTGAGCACGACTTTGGACCAGGACCATAAGCCGTCCAATCCGCCGATTCCCGTGTTCCGCCATGTCGGAACCGAAACTCCTCTGCCCGATGCGGCCAGTCATTCGGTATCTGCCGGACCAACGCCGCATCCGGGCATTTTTATCAAAATTGCTACAGGAGCCAATCATGCCATGGATTGACGGAAAATTATGTGAATCGACCGAAAAAGGATATCGCCAGGTTCACCCTCTGGTTCGTAACGCCCAAGAGGGCAGTGTACTGGTGTTGGTTCCGGCGGGCGAGTTTGCGATGGGTGATGGTCAG
>JAKJEP010000528.1 GCA_022705365.1 Planctomycetota bacterium
CTCAACATATATTCTTATATGCCTGCGGAAGATAGCTCCTGCGGCCTCGAAGGCGGACAAACATTCGCGCTGAAAACAGACTGTCGAAGTTGACGATTCCCAAAACAGTACATAAGACATACTGAATCATTGGAGTTATCAATATTTTCGTCAAAACCCCGTGAGAAATGCGGGCTAGAATACTGTCTCCACGGAATACAATATTCCTACTATGCCGTATATCGCTTCATTTTACCTGAATTCTTTTCGGAGTATTTCGATTTGGGTTTCGGCGTATTTCCGCAGTTCCGGCCGAAGCCGCCACGGGGTTTCGGCTGCTTCCCCCCACATTGCCCGCTGCTGCGACAAAAATGCATTTTCGATGGCAATCGCCTGATCAAAGCTGGCCAGTGCCTTTTCCTTTTCCTGCAGCTCAACCATCAAGCGGCCGTATTCGATCAGCAATTCCGATTTCACCGGATACCGCTGCAGCGCCTGCTCCAGATAGCCCGCCGCCTGCCGCTGATACTCCGCTTTCTCCCGGCTGTTTATGATGGCCGCCTCCTGGTACAGCCGGGCCAGGTCCCGATAATACCGGAAATGGGCCGGGTCGCGGCGAATGGCTTCCTGATATTTCTGGACGGCGGCCTGTAAATCTTCCGCTTGCAGCGACTGCCGCCACTGGGAACCAAGCAGTCCCCCGGCAAAATCAGAAGCCTCCGGATCCAGCCGGTTGATTTGCCCGGCTGCCTGCGCCAAAGACAGGGCCTGCTGCCGTGTGAATTTCCACCGTTCCGCCGAAAAATCCGGAACCAGCCCCTCCTTATACGCCTCCCGCAGATTTGCCGCCACCAGCGCCTGAGACTGGGCCTGTTTCATTTTCCCATACGCCCGGTTAAACGGAAAAATCACCAGGATCCATAATCCAGCGGCTGCCGCCAAAACCAGACATGCCGCCAAAATTCCGGAGGCCTTCTTCAGGGAAAAGACCGTATCCTTCTGTCCACCGGAAATTCGTTTTATTGAAATCGCGGCTGCCGCCGTCGCCCAGAAACAGGTTCCCACCCCCGGCTGGGTAAAGGCCATATCGATGCCATTATGAGCCAGGTAGCCGAGCAGGCCGCCGCCCAGAAAAAGGACACTCCCCCAAAGCGGGGTGTTATTTGCCGGGAAGGTTTTGGCGTTTTCACTCAGTGCACCCCAGGCAATAATAAAAATTAAAAACCAGACGGCCGCCGGCATGGCGAAGGAAACGATAAACACGCCCGCCCGTTCCGCTTCACTGGTGAGCATTCCCAGACTGCTGACGGCCCACCGGATCAAAACCACAGCCGAAAGGATAGTGATGGACCATATCCACATCCTCTTCCCGGACGGCTGGAGAGGGACCGGCAGCATGGCAATATCGCTGTTTCGTTCCGCCGGACGGGCCAGGGTGATGAAAACCGCCGCTGCCGCCCAGAGAAAACCGATGATACCCAACAGCCCCCACTGGCTCCAGATGGATAAAAGGATACAATGCGGGTCGCTGACCACTTCCGGCGCCGCCCCGTTCATGTACCGGGGATAATACTGGCTGAAGTTATGCCCGCCTACCCCGGTGAGCCAGTGATCGGCAATCATCGCGGCGCTGGCCTGCCAGTATTGCCAGCGCAGCCACATCGAATTGCCGGGCAGCCGCCCCGTACGCATCCCGTACAGTACTACCGCGAGGATCGCCAGCAGCATCAATGCCGCCCCGACCGCCAGACCGCTGCGCCAATGTTTTTTCAGGGAATCTTTGCCCAGCCAGAGAATCAGACACAGTGCCACCGCCGCCGCCAGCCCCCCCATCCCCCCTTTGCTCTGTAGCAGTATAAACGCCGCCAACTGGCACAACAGTACAAAGATCGCCAGCAGGGGAAAAATTCTATCCGTTTTTTTCATTTTCCAGCTTTC
>JAKJEP010000529.1 GCA_022705365.1 Planctomycetota bacterium
TCTTGCTGGGCTGGCGGCGCGACGACGGGCAGTATGATGTAATCTATGGTGATTTGTCACGCGGGACTGTGGCCGCCGAAGAAATGCCGGAAGAACCGGTCATTCCGGAAGAACCAAACACGGAAGCACCGGACAATCTTACTCCGCCGCCATCTCCAGAGCCTGCGCCGATTGAAACTGTACCAGTCTCCTCCAATTAAAACCGATAGTTTTACCTGGCCATAAAAAAACCGGTGTCGTCGTCACGCGACACCGGTTTTCCTTAAACACCTCACTTTTGCTGGTGTTTAAAACAGTCCCGTTACGTTGCCGCTCTCCACATCCACATCGATCCTGCGAAAGGCCGGATCGGAACCGGTTCCCGGCATCAGTTTGATATCGCCGGCCACCGGCACCACAAAACCAGCCCCTTTATAGACCAGAACATCCCGGATTGGAAGCTGCCAGCCGCGCGGCCGGCCCTTCAAATTCGGATCGTGCGAAAGGCTCAGGTGCGACTTCACCATGCACGTTCCCAGCTTCTGCATCTCCGGGTCTTTTTCATATCGTTGCAGTTTTTCCCGGGCCTGCGGCGTATAGGTTACGCCATCGGCGCCATATACCTCTCTGGCAATCAGCTCGATCCGCTGTGTCAGCGGCATCTTCAAGCTGTAGAGGAATTTGAAATTATTTTTCTCGTTGCATGCCGCCGCCACCGCCTCCGCCAGCTCCACCGCCCCTTCGCCGCCCTTGAGCCAATGCTCCGAAAGGGCCGCATAGGCCCCATGCTGCTGGGCCACCTTCTTCACCAGCGTCACTTCCGCTTCCGTATCCATATAAAAGCTGTTGATGGCGACTACCGGCCGCACGCCGCTCTTCTTCACCGTCTCAATATGGGCAATCAGATTTTCGCAGCCCTTTTCCAGCAGAGCCAGATTCTCCCTGGTATAGGCCTCATCCAGCGGTATCCCCGGCTTGACCGCCGGCCCGCCGCCGTGCATCTTCAATGCCCGGATGGTCGCCACAATCACCACGGCATTGGGCACCAGCCCGGAAATCCGGCACTTCAAATTCCAGAATTTTTCAAACCCGATATCCGCCCCGAAGCCGCTTTCGGTCACCAGGTAATCGTTCAGCTTCAGCGCGATGCGGTCGGCCATAATCGAATTCTGGCCGATGGCGATATTCGCAAACGGCCCGGCATGGACGAAAATCGGCTGCCCCTCAAGCGTCTGCAGCAGTGTCGGTTTCATCGCCTCCACCAGCCAGGCCGTGATCGCCCCGTCCACCTCCAGATCCGCCGTGGTTACTTCATCCCCCTTGCGGCTGTAAGCTACCACCATCCTGCCGATCCGGCTGCGCATATCCGCCAGATCGCGGGAGACAGCCAGAATCGCCATCAGCTCGCTCGATACGCTGATCTGGAAGCCGGATTCCATCTCGTAGCCGTCCATCTTGTCCCCCTTGCCGATGGTGATATTCCGCAGGGCCTGGGCACAAAAATCAATCGCCCACTTGATCTGGACCCGCTGGGGATCGATATCCAGCCGCCGCAAATTCCGCTGCGCCAGCTTGGCGTCATCGTAGTTGGACTCATGCTGCATCCGGCTGGTCAGCGCTACCATCGCCAGATTATGGGCGTTGGTAATCTTGTCGATATCCCCCGTCAGCCCCAGACAGAACGGCGTCAGTGGAATGCACTGCGCCAGGCCGCCGCCGGCTGCCGACCCTTTAATATTGAAGGTTGGGCCGCCGCTGGGCTGCCGGATGGCTCCCGCTACGCGCTTGCCGAGTTTCGCCAGCCCCTCCACCAGCCCGATGGTGGTCGTCGTCTTGCCTTCCCCCAGCGGCGTCGGCGTAATTGCTGTTACGTCCACATATTTCCCCTGCGGCGTTTCTGCCAGCCGGGCCAGCACCTTCTGCCCGTCTACCTTGCC
>JAKJEP010000052.1 GCA_022705365.1 Planctomycetota bacterium
GATCCGCCGCATGGGTGAGTTAAAGGAGCAGGAAAAGCAGTTTACCAGTGACCTGACCGGCCTGGAGCCGCAGGTGAACCAGTTCCTGCTGAATATCCCCATGCCGCCTCATCCGAGTACGCCGGTGGGACCCGATGCCAGCGGCAATGTCGAGGTGAAACGCTGGGGAGAAGTCCGCAAGTTTGATTTTAAGCCGAAAGACCATATCGAGCTGGGGACCGCCCTGGGTATTATTGATGTGGAGCGCGGGGTGAAACTGAGCGGTTCCCGAAATTATGTCCTGCGCGGCGACGGGGCGCTGCTGCATCAGGCGATTCTGCGTCTGGCCCATGATATGATGGTGGACAAAGGCTTTGAGCCGCTTTCGGTGCCGGTCATCACCAAGGAAGCCACCTTCATGGGAACGGGGTGGTTCCCGGAGGGAAAGCCCCAGGTGTACCAGATACCGGAAGATGAGCTGTTTCTGATCGGCACGGCGGAGGTGCCGGCGACCAGTCTCTATATGGACGAGATTATCGAGGAGAAGGACCTGCCGATGCGGCTGGTGGCCCAGTCGCTGTGTTTCCGGCGGGAGGCGGGAGCGGCCGGGAAGGATACCTATGGTTTGTACCGGATTCATCAGTTTGAAAAGGTGGAGCAGGTGATTATCTGCCGGGCGGACAAGGATGAATCCGAGAAGTGGCATCAGCACATTGTGGCCAATTCGGAAGAGATGCTGCAAAAGCTGGAACTGCCGTACCGGCTGCTGGAGATTTGCACCGGCGATATGGGGATGGGAAAGTACCGGATGTATGATATCGAGACCTTTATGCCCAGCCGGGGCGGGTATTGCGAGACGCATTCGGCCAGTGCCTTCCTGGATTTTCAGGCCCGGCGGCTGAATCTGCGCTATCGGGACCAGGAACGCAAGGTTCGGTACTGCTATACGATGAACAATACCGTAATCGCCTCGCCGCGGATATTGATACCGGTATTGGAACTGAATCAGAATGCCGACGGCAGCGTGAATATCCCGAAGGCGCTGCGGCCGTATATGCAAAACCGTGAGGTACTCCGGCCCAATCTCCGGGCGTAAAAGGATTGCGGGCAGCAAGTATCTCTGTTTTACCGTAAGGGAATGAATTTATGATTGTGGTAATGAGTCCCCATTCGACGAAGGGACAACTGGACCATGTGGTGAAACTGGTCGAGGAGATGGGGCTGACCAGCCATATCATTGTCGGTACTGACCGGACGGTAGTGGCGGCGGTGGGCGACAAACGGATGCTGGACAAAGGGGCGCTGGAAAACGCCGAGGGGGTGGAAAAGATTGTCCCGATTCTCAGCCCCTACAAAGTGGCCAGCAAGGAGGTCAAGCAGGAAAAGACGGTTGTTCGGCTCTCTCCCAGCGGAGCCTTGATTGGTTCCAACCGGATCGGGGTGATTGCCGGGCCGTGCAGCGTGGAGGATCGCCAGCAGCTTCTGGAGGTGGCGGCGGCCATCAAGGAAGCGGGGGCGATCGGGCTGCGGGGCGGGGCGTTCAAGCCGCGCAGCAGCCCTTATAGTTTTCAGGGGCTGGCGGAAAAAGGGCTGAAGTACCTGGCGGAGGCCCGCGAAAAAACGGGATTGGCCATCGTTACCGAACTTTTGACGGTATCGCATGTGGAAATGCTGTGCGAATATGCCGACGTTCTGCAGATCGGGGCGCGGAACATGCAGAATTTCATGCTGCTCAAGGCGGTGGGGGAGCAGTCCAAGCCGGTGCTGCTCAAACGGGGGATGAGTGCGACGATGGAGGAATTTCTGCTGGCGGCGGAATATATTATTAACGCCGGCAATAAAAATGTGATTTTATGCGAGCGGGGGATCCGGACCTTTGAAGATTACTGCCGCAATACGCTGGCGCTGTCGATTGTGCCGGCGATCCAGCGGGTCAGCCATCTGCCGATTATGGTCGATCCCACGCATGGGACCGGCCATGCCTTTTTGGTCGAACGGATGTCGCTGGCGGCGGTGGCGGCAGGAGCGGATGGGCTGGTGATCGAGGTGCATCCGGACCCGCAACACGCCCTCAGCGACGCGGCCCAGCAGATTGATCCGCAACAGTTCCAGCAGTTGATGGAAAAGATGCGGCGGGTGGCGGCCGCGGTGGACCGCCAGGCGTAATGCGATTGCCTTTACTTTGGGGGAAAACCCATGTTTCAGACGAGCGCGGACGGCATATCGGATAAAGCCAGGCGTTACCCTCCTGCCCCCTTATTCTGGCCGGCGGTTGCCTTTATGGCGGGGATTCTGGCTGCTCGTATGATCCTGCCGGCCGTTTGGGTACCGGCTGTTTTGCTCGGCGTCAGTTTGCTGGGTTCGGGGTGGCTGCTGATTTGGCAGCGGCGCATAGGCCCGCGTTTGCGCACCAGCGGGATTTGGGCCCTGCTTTTGGCCGGTTTTCTGTCCGCCGGGGCGCTGCGGTATTATTTCAACAGCCATTATTTACCTGCCCGCCATATTCTATTTGCCTGTCAGCCGGAGCGCCGCCTGGCCACCCTGCGGGGCCGGATTGTCACAGAGCCGTATATTGCCGAGACGAAAGGCCCGTTTGCCCGGTTTGACCGGATCCATGAACCGCAGACGATTTTTACCCTGCGGGCGGAAGAAGCGAAAGTCCAGGGCGGCTGGCGCGAAATCAGCGGGCTGGTCCATGTAGTCATCGCGCAGCCGGCGCTGGCGCTGCGCTGCGGGCAAACGGTACAGATGGACGGCTGGCTGAGTCTGCGGCGGGGGCCGGGCAACTGGGGGGAGTATGACCGGCGGGATTCGTATGCGGCCTCGCAAAAATGGGTGCGGTTCAGTGTGAATTATGCCGAAGCTGCCGTGATTCTGCATGACCGGCCGGATACCGCCGGTCTTTGGCAGCGGTTTCACCAGAAATTGCAGAATCTTGCCTATGCCGCCGTAATCGACGAAACCCTGCTGGCGGCTGAGGAAGAGGGCAGCCCCTATAACCGGAAGCAGGAAAACAGTCCCGCGGAAAATACCAAAGGGCTGCTCTCGGCCCTGCTGCTGGGGCAGTGTTATGATATTTCCGACCGCCTGGTTGAAAGCTTCATGCGGACCGGTACCATCCACGTGCTTAGCGTATCGGGTTTGCATATCGGCCTGTTTTCCCTCTTTGTCTGGTGGCTGGGCCGGCTGCTGCATTTTCCCCGGTGGCTGCGGGGCGGGATGGCGCTGCTCTGTATCTTTATCTATCTGCTTATTGTTCCCTGCCGTCCGCCGGTCCTGCGGGCAGGAATCATCAGCGTGGTGTTTTGTATCGCCTATATGCTGCGCCGCCAAACCAACATGATTAACCTCCTGGCTCCAGCCGATGGATTTATTCAATCCCGGCTTCCAGCTATCTTTTCTGGCGGTTCTGGCCTTATTTCTCTTTGTACCTGCCGTCTATAAGGGGCAATTTTCCTTCCGGTCTTCTGATTTTCTGCCGTTGGATGCCCATCCCTGGTGGCAATTGCACTTCGACGAGCCGCTGCCCTGGCGGCAGTATGCCCTGCGTATTCTAGCCCACCATACGGGCCAACTGGCGATCACTTCCCTGATAGCCTCGTTGGTGGCCCTGCCGCTGGTGGCGTATCATTTTCACCGGATTACCCCCTGGGCGACAGTCTGTTCGGTCGTCCTGGCGCCGCTGATCTGGATTACCATGATGCTGGGCTTTACCAAACTATTTCTGGCGGTACTTTCGCCGCTGCTTTCGCACCTGTGCAGCGGCCCGCTCTATGCCATTGGCGATTGGGTTGTCCATCTGACGGAGAAGCTGGCCCTGCTCCCCCTCAGCAACCTCCACACCGCCTCACCGCCCCTGGGGTTGCTGGTGATTTTTTATCTGATTCTGACAGCGGCCGCCTGGGCCGTTTATGAAGGCCGGCGAGTGCCTCGTGTTTTACTGTATGGATTGCTCGTGTGGTTTGCCTTCTTTCTCTGGCTCTTTCCCTTTGCGAAGGACTATGGTAAAAATCGTGCCTGCCTGGAGGTTTTATCGGTGGGGCATGGCTGTGCCGTTTTCGTCCAACTGCCCGACGGCAAGGTAATCTGTTTCGATGCGGGCAGCCGCAATTACTTCAACATCGGCGCCAGTACCATTGTTCCTGTCCTCCGCAGCCGCGGAATCAATCGGATCGACGCTCTGTTGGTATCCCACGCGAATATTGACCATTTCTGCGGCGTACTCGATCTCTGCCAGAATTTTCCGGTGGCCGGTGTTTACGTTAGTGATAGATTCAACCGCCCGGAAGAATCCTCCGCTTTCCAGCCGGCGGCCGACGTTCTGCTCCGGGAGCTAAAAAATATGCGGGTGCCGGTGCATCGCATCAGCCGCGGCCATGCCGTGTTTCCTGCCGGCGATTCGCCGGAGGATTATCAACTGGAGGTTCTCTGGCCGCCGGCGCCGGGCGGCAATTACAAGCTGGACGAGAATGACGCCTCGCTGGTCCTGCGCATCGGGGATACCCGGCATTCGATGCTGCTCTGCGGCGACATCGGCCCGGTTAGCCAGCGCCTGCTGATGCGGGAATCCCCCGCCCGACTGAAGAGCGATATCCTGGTAGTGCCTCACCACGGTTCCGTCGGCACCAACCGTCCGGAATTTCTGCAAGCCGTCGGCCCCGCCTTCGCCGTCATCAGCAGCGGTTTTTTGGAACCGGAAGATGTGGCTGCCCTGCAAAATCATCTGCCTCCATGCCGTCTGGTATCCACCTGGCAAAACGGCGCGGTCCGTTTTGCGGTGGATCCGGAAGAAATTCAGATGCGAACCCACCACTGACGCGGCAGTTTCCCGCTAACCTGTTGCTGAAAATAAGGGTACGTGGTATCATGGGTTGACCTTACGGAAAGGAAACGCCCTATGAGCAATCCTGTTGTTATTCACCACCTGCCTCGTACCCATTTTTGGATTTACAGTGTTTTGCTATGGTTCGGTCTCTCCGCCGCCTGCCATCCTGCTCTGGCCGAACCGCCGGCTCCCCCTGAAATCTCTTTTCAGGTCATCGGTTCCGAACCACCGGCGGAACTCTACAAGACCTGCCGGCGCATGGTGGTTGGTCCCTCAGTCAATCAGCCCGAAGAATACCCCGGCTATGGGGGTTTTGTCGGCTGGCCCGGCGTCAGCCGACTCCGGTCCGGCCGCTGGCTCCTGACCTTCAGCTCCGGCTACTGGCACGCCAGCCCGCCGCTGACCGAAGAAATCAAAAATGACCCCCAATACCGCCCCCAGCTTCAGGAGTGGCAAAAGCTCGGCATGCCCGACCTCCTGGCCCCGCGCGGCGGCCGGACCCATTGGATCTGGTCCGACGATCAGGGCCGCACCTGGTCCCGGCCGCAAACGCTGATCGATACCGAACTGGATGACCGCCATGCCACCATCCTCGAACTGGACAACGGCAGCCTGTTCTGTACCTTTTTCCAGTATCGCCTGCCCAATTACGCTCTGGCCCAGTATCTCCTCTCCAGCGACGGCGGCCGCTCCTGGTCCAAGCCCCAGAGCCTGCCCGGCTGGCTGCCGAGTCGAAACAGGGCACCGAAGGCATCGCCATCTGCCGCTCCGGCGATCAGGTGAAAACGTTTGAATTAACCGCCCGGGTCAGCACCGACCATGATCTTTTCGAACCATCGGTTGCGGAGCTGCCCGATGGCCGGCTCGTTCTGATCGCCCGCCCGCAGGGGGACCTTAGCTTTTCCAGCGATTGCGGTCAAACCTGGACCAAACCGGTATCCACTGGTGTTTCCCTTTTCGATCCCCACCTGCTCCTGCTGCCCGGCGGCGTATTGGCCTGCTTCCACGGTTCCTATCAGGGCGGCGGCCTGCGGGTGATCCTCAGTCCGGACGGCGGCCGCACCTGGCAGGGGCCTGCCGACCGCATCGGTTATTCCATCGATCCCTCCGTGTACGGCTACAGCCACCCCATGCTCCTGCCGGACGGCACGGTTTACCTGGTTTATATCCACACCGGCGGCCACTCCGCTTCCGATGCCCGCACCGAAGCCCTCTGGTCGATTCACCTCCGTATCAGCACCGCGGCTGACGGTATCCAGATTTTGCCGGCCCTGTTTGATAAATAATTGGAAGTCAATATCGACTTTTACCGTTTTCATTAAAACAGGGTATTTTCGTTCTCTTCCGGCGGGAGGGAGGACTGGCGAGGAAGCGGTTTCAGGTTCAGGTGATGGTAGGCGGCGTCGGCGGCCACGCGGCCCTGGCGGGTGCGGGTGACAAAGCCGATCTGGAGGAGATAGGGTTCGACCACATCTTCCAGGGTGTCCCGCTCTTCGCCCAGGGTGGCGGCCAGCGCCTCGATGCCGGCCGGACCGCCGTGGTAGGTGGTGATCAGGCTTTTCAGAAAGGCGCGGTCCAGTTGGTCCAGGCCCAGCTCGTCGATCTCTTCGATCCGCAGCGCGGCCTGCGCGGATGCCACAGTCAGCACCTTATGGTTGTGGACCTGGGCATAATCCCGGACGCGGCGGAGCAGGCGGTTGGCGATGCGGGGGGTGCCCCGGCTGCAGCGGCTGATGATCTCATACGCCCCGTCTTCGCACTGGATATCCAGCAGCCGGGCGGCCCGTTGGAGACATTGTTTCAGGTGTTCCTGCGACCAGAATTCCAGATGGTGCTGGATGCCGAACCTGGCCCGCAGCGGGGCGGTAATCAGGCCCGCGCGGGTGGTGGCGCCGATCAGGGTGAACGGCTGGAGCGGGATGTTGATGGTCTTGGCGTGCATGCCGCTATCGACGGTGAAATCGACCTTGAAGTCTTCCATGGCCGGGTAGATGAACTCCTCCACCACCGCCGGCAGCCGGTGGATTTCGTCGATGAACAGGACATCGCCGCGCTGCAGGTTGGTCAGGATGCCCATCAGGTCGCCGGGCCGGATCAGGGCCGGGCCGCTGGTCGCCTTGAGATGGCTGCCCATCTCGTGGGCGATGACGTGGGCGATGGTGGTCTTGCCCAGGCCGGGCGGGCCGTGCAGCAGGATGTGTTCGGTGGGTTCGCTGCGCTGCTTGGCGGCCTGGAGGGCGATACGGATTTTTTCCAGCAGCTTTTCCTGGCCGATACAGTCGGCAATGGTTTGCGGCCGCAGGGTCAGGTCGTAGCGGTTTTCCTCGAAATCCTTTTCTGCGGCGTCAATGATTCGTTCGCGTGCCATATCGTTCCTTATCGGCCTCCGGCTTTCAGGCGATAGACGACCTGGACCAGGGCGTCCGTGGTCTTGATGGTTTCGTCGGATTTAACGATTCGCTCGATGTATTCTTCCGCTTCATTGCGCCGTTCCCCCAGTTGCAGCAGGATTTCCAGGGCCTCCTGCTCGATGGCAGTCAGCGGCTTGCGGGCGGCATGGGCGGTCGCCGAGGCCGCCAGGGCGAAATCACCCATCTTCCCTTTCAGTTCCGCTACTACCTGTTCCGCCGTGCGTTTGCCGATCTCCGGCAGAGTGGCCAGCATCTTGGTATCGCCGTTTTCAATGCAATAGGCAATGTCCGCCAGGGGCTTGGCCAGGGCCTTGAGCGCCTTGCGAATGCCGATGCCTTTGACGGTAATGAACCGCTGGAAGAAGATTTTGTCCTCTTTTTGGGGAAAGCCGATGATGCGGGGAATCAGATTGCCGCCGACGCTGCTGCCTTCATAATATTCCAGGCAATAGAGCGTGATGGTGCGATTGATTTTCTCCGAGAGATTGCTGACGGTGTAACCGGGCACCATCAGCTCATAGGCCAGCCCGCCCACTTCCAGCAAAACGGTGTTATGGCCGGTGTCCAGTTCAACCAGAGTGCCTGTGATGCGGCCGATCATGAAACGATGGCCTCCCGATTTTTTTCATTCAGGCAGCACAGGGCAATGGCCAGGGCGTCGGCCAGGTCCGCCGGTCGGGGGATCCGCGCCAGGCGGAGCTGCGAAGTGACGGCCCGCTGGATTTGTTCCTTGCTGGCCCGGCCTTGGCCGGTGATGGACTTTTTCACCCGGGTTGCGGCGAAATCCAGCACTTCGATCCCTTGTTCGGCGGCGGCCAGCAGGAACATCCCCCGGGCATGTCCCATCAGAATCGCGGTACGCGGATGTTTGTAATGGGCGTATAATTCTTCCACGGCCATGAGTTCGGGTTGATTCTCCTGTAAAATGGCCAGGATGTCCTGGTAAATTTGCCGCAGCCGTTTTCCCAGTGTCAGCCGGGTGTCGGCCCGGATCACACCGGCATCGATGATTTTTACCTCATCGCGATTTTGCTCCACCACGGCATATCCGCTTACCTGCAAGCCCGGATCAACTCCTATTACCTTCATCATCCATGACCATTTCGGTTGTTATTCTTTATGCCAGTCCGTACTGCCGTCCGGCCGGTCTTCCAGGACGATGTGCAGTGTTTTGAGTTTATGGCGAATGGCATCCGCCAGGGCAAAGTTTTTATTCTGGCGGGCTTCCGCGCGCATTTCGATGAACAGGCCCATCAACTGGCCGGCCAGCGCATCGCCGCCGGTGGTTTTACCGATGGGTTCCCGCAGCAGGCCGAGAATCTGGCCCAGCATCGCCACCGTCCGGGCACCTTCCAGCGCCAGGGTGAGCTGATCTTTGTTAGGATGGGTCTCCAGCCGCTGCTGGTCGATATAGCGATTGATGGAATTGCATAATTCATACAGAACCGCAATCGCCCCGGCGGTGTTAAAATCATCGTCCAGATTTTCCAGGTAGTGCAGATGGGCGCTGTGAATCTCATTCCGGAAGGCCTTGTCCGTTTCCGTGCGGGCCAGTTCTTCCATCGTGGTGACCGAGCCTTTGCTGTGATAGACATCTTCGCCGCTCAGCCGTTCCAGCCGTTCCAGCAGCCGGTAAATGTTCGTCATACCCTTCAGCACCGACTGGATGGCATCGTCCGAAAAATCAATCGGGCGGCGGTAATGCGTGCTGAGCAGGAAAAAGCGGATCGCCTGGGGAGGATACTCTTCCAGCAGTTCCCGAATGGGCTTGATGTTCCCCAGCGACTTGCTCATCTTCTCGTTTTTCCATTCGCCGCCGGCGGCCTTGGTCCGCACCCGCGTCAGGCCGTTATGCAGCCAGTATTTGGCGAACGGCTTGCCGGTGGCGGTGACCGACTGGGCCACTTCATTTTCATGGTGCGGGAAGACCAGGTCCATGCCGCCCCCGTGGATGTCGAAGGATTCGCCCAGATAGTGCATGCTCATGGCGGAGCACTCGATGTGCCAGCCGGGCCGGCCGCGGCCCCAGGGTGAATCCCAGCCCACCTCCGATTCCTTGGCGGCCTTCCACAAGGCAAAGTCGCCCGCGTTGCGTTTGCCGCCGCCGGCCAGTTGCCGGGTTCCTTCGGCCTGATCCTCGCTTTTCCGGTTGGACAGGCAGCCGTAATTCGGGCAGCGGCTGATGTCAAAATAGACATCGCCGTTGACTTCATAGGCCGCCCCGTTCTCGCCCAGCCGCTGGATCAATTCGATAATATGGCCGATATGTTCGGTAGCACGGGGGAAGACATCGATACTATCCACCCCCAGCTTATCCAGGGCCTCAAAATAGCCCTTGCTCACCTGCTCGGCCAGCTCGCGCATGCTAAGGCCCAGCCGCTGGGATTCCAGGATGATTTTGTCATCCACGTCGGTGATATTGACCACCAGCTTGACATGGTAGCCTTTGTAAACCAGGTATTTTTTCAGGGCGTCGAAAATGACCGGACCTACCGCGTGGCCGATATGGCTGTCCTTATAGACCGTTGGACCGCAGACGTAGATGCCCACTTTGCCCGGCTCGATCGGCTCAAAAAGTTCCTTTTGATTGGTTAATGTGTTGTACAGCCGTAAAGCCATATTTTGACTACCTTTTCACTGGTTTTTCCGCAAAGCGGCCACAGCCTGGCACGCAATCGCCTGGCCGCTGCCGATTTCTCCCAGACCTTCATTGGTCTTGGCCTTTATATTCACCGCGTTTACATCCAGATGCAAGAGTTTTGCCAGATTTTCCCGCATTTTCCGTTTATAATCCTGCAGTTTGGGCCGTTCCGCCAGGATCGTCGCAT
Organism: Planctomycetota bacterium; assembly: GCA_022705365.1. Classification (GTDB taxonomy): domain Bacteria; phylum Planctomycetota; class Phycisphaerae; order Sedimentisphaerales; family SM23-30; genus JAKJEP01. The sequence goes on from JAKJEP010000052.1 coordinate 10,044, forward strand.
CGACATTTACCGGGGTATAACCCTGCTCATTTATCAAGGCCAGGGTCCGCTGGAGCAATTGCCCGCTGTCGATGCCCTTATAAGCCGGGTCGGTATCGGGGAACTGCTGGCCGATATCCGGCAGACCGGCCGCACCCAGCAGCGCATCAATGACCGCATGAAAAAGTACATCCGCGTCGCTATGTCCTATAAGTCCTTTATCTGACGGAATTTGTATTCCAGCCAGAATCAGCCTGCCGCCCGGTCCCAGCCGGTGCAGATCATAACCCTGGCCAATCCGATCAATGCTCATAGTTTCCTTCCAAAACTCTAATTTTAGGCAGTTTCAAGAGTAACAGAAAAAATCATAAACGCAACCCCTTTGTTTTGCCTGAAAACGCGGTTGAAATAGGTTCACTTCTCACGAGATTTCCTTTTGCTCCCTGGCGAACACGAGGTTAAAATAGAATTGATATTTTTTACTTTCTGGCAGACTGATGGTTATGGATGGAAGAATCGAAACAGGAAAAGATATGACGCATATTATAGAGCAAAATAAACAAAAGCTGATCGATATATGCCGAAAGTATCACGTCAATACGTTGGATGTGTTCGGTTCCGCGGCGACCGGTGAATTTGATGAACATACCAGTGATATCGATTTATTAGTCGAATTCGATAGTTCGGTGGGGGCGAATCGTTTTGATAATTATTTTGCCTTGCTGGAAGAATTAAAGAGTCTTTTTCAGCGCCCGGTTGATCTGGTTGAACCGGGAGGGCTTAGGAATCCTTATTTTATTGATTCGGTCAATGACACCAGGAGAACGATCTATGCCGCTTCGTAATCCCCAGAAGTATCTTTACGATATTGTGGACTGTTGCGAATTTATCCTGGATTTTACCAAAGGGAAAACCGTTGAGGACTATAAAAAGGATAGAATGTTCCGGTCTGCCCTGGAGAGGGAATTGCAAATTATTGGGGAGGCAATGCTTCAACTCCATAATTCCAATCCGGAGACTGCAAAGAAAATAGCTCAGCATCGCAATATTATTGGTTTTCGGCATGTTCTGGTGCATGGGTATGACAGCCTGGATCCCGATACCGTTTGGAATGTGGTTGAGACAAAGTTGGATGATCTCCTTAAACAGGCAAAACAACTGCTTTGAGGGGGGGGGGCCATAAGATAACATAAACTTTTATGCCTTTCTGAACGATGATATATAATTGACGGAACCGTCAAAAGTCGATACTGCCATCCAAAAACGGCACTGGCACCCCAATAACAAGGGATCGAAGAGTTTTTGACGCTGGCGTCATAATTGGAGTCTTTACCGGGCGGTAGGGATTCGTTATGATACCGATTTATATAAATTTTTGTAGTTATTCGATTTAGAGATGCGGAGATGGCGATGACCAATTATGAGAGTTTTTCCCAGGAAACCTGGCGGGTTTTCCGGATTATGGCGGAGTTTGTGGAAGGTTTCGACGAACTGAGCAAGCTGGGGCCGGCGGTTTCCATTTTTGGCTCGGCCCGAATCAAACCGGATAATCCCTACTATATTCTGGCCGAACATACGGCGGCACAATTGGTTAAGGCAGGGTATGCCATTATCACCGGCGGCGGCCCCGGCATTATGGAGGCCGCCAACAAAGGGGCTTATCAGCAGGGCGGTCGCAGCGTCGGGCTGAATATCCAGATCCCCGAAGAGCAGCTTGCCAACAAATACCAGAATCTTTCGCTGGATTTCCGCTATTTTTTCGCCCGCAAGATGATGTTCACCAAATATGCCCATGCCTTTGTGATTTTTCCGGGCGGATTCGGGACGATGGATGAGTTTTTTGAGTCTCTGACCCTGATCCAGACCCTGAAAATGTCGCGGTTCCCCGTCATTCTGGTGGGAACCCGTTATTGGCAGGGCCTGCTCGACTGGATCAAACAATCCATGCTCAAGGAAGGCTGCATCGATAAAGAGGACATGGACCTTTATATATTGACCGATGATTCAGACGAGATTCTGGATATCATCGAAAAATCCGAAGGCAAAAAATGGGTCGAACCTTCCGGCGTCGTCACGTACCGGAACAACCATGCCAAGTAAAATGGTTCTTGGTAGGGTGGGTTCTTAACCCACCAGAATGGTAGGGTCGGCAACTTGCTTGCCGACGCGGTTTGTTTTCAAAGCCCCGACCGTAAGGGAGGGGGTAATTTGGATGTATTGATAAGGTTTATTATGGATATCTTTCCCGCGATAGATTTACGGGCCGGCAAATGCGTGCGGCTGCTGCAGGGGGACTATAAGCGGCAGATCGATTACCGGGATAATCCCGTGGCCCAGGCCCAGGACTTCGAAGCCGACGGGGCAGCCTGGCTGCATGTGGTGGATCTGGACGGCGCCCTGCACGGCTCCATGCAAAATCTGGCGGTAATCAAAAATATCGTCTCAGCGACCGGTCTGAAGGTCGAGGTGGGCGGCGGCATCCGTGAGGAATCGACGGTGGCCCAACTTTTGGATATCGGCGTTCAGCAGATAGTCATCGGCACCCGCGCCCTGGAAGATATTGACTGGTTCGAATCGCTGGTCAAAAAACCGGAGTTTGCCCATCATATTGTGCTGGGCCTGGATGCCCGCGAGGGCCGCATTGCCACCCGCGGCTGGACCGAAACCGGCGAAACGACTATTACCCAGATGGCCGCAAAGGTCAACGACTGGCCGCTGGCCGCCATCGTCTATACCGATATCGCCCGTGACGGGATGCTCACCGGCCCCAACCTCGAGACCACCGGTCAGCTTGCCCAAAGCTGCTCGGTCCCCGTCATTGCTTCCGGCGGCGTCAGCTCCCTGCAGGACATCAAAAATCTGGCCCAACTCCCCCTTCGCGGCATCATCGTCGGCCGCGCCCTCTACGAAAACAAATTTACCTTGCCCCAAGCCCTCACCGCTGTTAAAAATAAGTAGTGCCCCAATCTTTATAGGGATAGTTCGTGAGGTAAAAGTATTTATGGATATTGTAAACTCACTGCTGTCCAAAATAATTTATTTGAGGCTATAAGGGTATAAAAAAGCCGCTCAAAACGGCTGTTTCAGACAAGGTTTTCCAAGTTCCAAGTTCAGGTTGTGTCATTTTATTGGTATTGATTTTTAGATGCTGTCCCATACATCATTCAAACAAAAGAAGCTGCTGAACCGGCGGCCCCTGGGCTGGGATTTCAAACGGCGAGTCCAGCCAACACCACAAATCCCGATAGGTCAACAGGTTCAAACGCAGCAGGGCCGCCAGGTTCGACAGGCTCCAGCCGAACGCCGAACGCAACTGCAGGATCTTCAACAGCAGCATGGCAATCAGTGCTGTCCAAATCTGAATCTGCACAGCGTTCTCACTGGTACCGACAAAGGTTTTGATCTTCAGATTCTGCTTGATGGCCTTGAAGAACAGCTCGATCTGCCAGCGGTCTTTATAAATCCGGGCGATGGTCGAGGCAGCAAATTCCATATGGTTGGTCAGCAGGACGATCTCCCGTTCGTTCTCCTGGTCCCAGACCACGATCCGCCGCAGCCGGTGCGGACATTTTTGACGGGCATAGAATCCCCGCAAGACAATCTCTTCGTCGCGGAGTATGTTGCCGCGTGCCGGCAGGGACCGCCGCTGGACCACCCGGTAATCCATATTGTCCTTGGCCCGGGTGACAAACC
>JAKJEP010000530.1 GCA_022705365.1 Planctomycetota bacterium
TGGGGGAGTACGAGGGTATTTTACGGCAGTTAATTTTACTCTTCAAATTTCACCGCCAGAGCCATCTCGATACCTTTCTGGGCAGCCTGCTGGCCTCAGCCATGATCGGGGATGAGGAGTTGGGCCGGGTGGATTTCCTGGTTCCCATCCCCCTGCACTGGCGGCGAAAATGGTCGCGCAGCTATAATCAGTCCGAACTGATCGCCCGGGAAGCCATGCGGATTTTGCACCCGCACTCTAGCTCGCTGCATCTGGCCCTCGACCTGGTCCGCATCCGCCACACCCAGCCGCAAACCTCGCTGGCCGCCAGCCACCGCCTGATTAACCTCCATAACGCCTTTGCCGTCTGTCGCGGCGTCGATCTGACCGGCAAGCATATCTGCCTGATTGATGATGTCACCACTACCGGCACCACCCTCCGCGTTGCCGCCCATACCCTCAAAAAAGCCGGCGCCACCCGGGTTTCCGCCGCCGTCCTGGCGGTGGCTGCCAATGATTGACATTACGGCAAGACCACTAAATTGACTAAACCGCCAAAAGTCAATATGGACTTCCAAAAACTCACTCTGGCTCCCCAATGACAAGGGGTCGAAGAGCTTTTGACGCTGGCGTCCAAATTGCCATTTTTTTCCAAAAATAGTGGACTCAAATGAATTTTACGGCATATAATCAGGTTAGTTGGTTCTGAAAACAGGAAGTCTTTTAAAATTAAGGAGTTACAAAATGGCCATTGATAGAGAAAAATTAATCGATCTATTAAACAGGGACCTGGAGCTGGAGTATTCAGCCGGCATCCAGTACATCCAGCACGCCGCCGTGATGACTGGCGCCCAGTACGGCGACGTGATTAAAGAGCTGAAACTCCACGCCACCGAAGAGTTCGGCCATGCCCAGGTCCTGGCCGATCAGATTGACTTTCTGGGCGGCGTGCCGACCGTAAAAGTAGGCGAAATCAAAACCTCGCCCGAAAACATCCCCATGCTGGAGCAGGACCTGGCCGGCGAAGAGGATGCCATCGTCCGCTACAAAATGCGGGTCAAACAATCGGAAGAACTCCAGGAATATGCCCTCGCCCAGCAGTTGCGCACCATCCTGGCCATGGAACAGGAACACGCCATGGACCTCAAACAAGCCCTGGGAAAATAATCTCCCGGCGGTTCTCGTCCTCGCCAAACAAAAAAAGGCTGTCGGTGTCTTTCCGGCAGCCTTTTTCTATGGTTGCCTGCCTCCATCAATCGTCAGCGGGAACCCCCGTGATTTTCTCGCTATAGCCGCCCTTGCCGCTGCCCAGTTCCCCCTCCACCATCGCCGACCCGACGAATTTCACGCCGCTGCTGATGCTAAGGCTGATTCCGGGTTTGATCGTACCGGAAGATTTATAATCCGAAAGATTGATCTCGGTAATGGTAAAATCATAAATACCCTGCTTGTGAAAGGCTTCTTCCACATATATTTCAATCTCTTCTTCATAATAACCCTCCAGCCCGAACAATTCGATTTTTTTCCCGTCCAGCGCATACGTGCCTCTCAATTCCGACTGGTCATCCCCCATTGCCAGCCACCCATTTTCCGCCAGGCCTTTATCGCCGTTGGGTCCCAGCCATAGTTCCGCCAGGTACTCGTCCTTATACGAACCCAGCCCGCTGCACGAAAATTTGCTCTTGCCCGTCACCACCCAGTGCGAACCGGCAATCGGTATCTCATAATTCCCCTTCAGGCTGACGGCCACCTTCAGAACCACCTGGCTTTCCACGCCATCGATTTCCACCGTCATATTCGCGACAATCTTGGACGTAGCCGTCAACGACAGCCCCTTACTGCCCAGCTTGGCCTTCGGATAGCAGATCTCGCTGACCACTTGCATATCCAGAATGTCAATATCCTCCTGCTCTTCCGTCGCCTCCAGC
>JAKJEP010000531.1 GCA_022705365.1 Planctomycetota bacterium
CCGGGGATAATCGCCTGGGCTTCGGCCATAAGCTGCTGATGAATCGATTTTGTTTTGTCCATCGATAATTCCTTGAGGTATCACTCCATGAAATATTTGACGTTCGTTTTTTTATATTCCGCTGTGGTTCGCAAAATATCATACCGCAGAGGATGAATTTGTTCCACCATTTGCATCACCACTTTTTCCAGTTCTTCTTCCGTTCGGCAGTGGGTCATAGCGAACAGACGGTAGGGCCAATTCGGGGCTGCGGGCCGCTGGTAACAATGGCTGACCTGGGGAAAGGCGGCCAACTGATGACCGGCCGCTTCTATTTGTGGAGGAGCTACCTCAAATACGATCATGGCGTTGACGTTAAAACCGACCTTCTGATGCTGGAGGGTTGCTCCGAACCGGCGAATCAGCCCGGATTGCTGCCATTGTACAATTTGTTTCAATAATTTCTCCGCAGGCATGGGGATCTGGTCAGCCGCCCATTGAAAGGGTTCGGCCAGGACCGGCAGATCTTCCTGAAGCTGGCGAACCAGGCCTATCTGCTGCTGCGAGAGCGGATCCATGCGAGGAGGTATCGCCACAGGTAACGGGGAACGAGCCGACGGGGAAACCGGTATGGTTCTATTGTCATCCATGTCAAAATTCACGTTGATCTTAAACAGCCGTTCTGCGGGCAGGCTGTACAAATCCGTTACCTGAAAAACATGACGCAGATCATGCAAAATATCTTCCAGCAAACGAGGATTCGATACCGTGAGTGTGAACCAGACATTAAACATATGCGCCCGGGCGTAATTATGGGAGACGCCGGGCAGCAGATTGACAGCATCAACAAACTCTTTCAGTTTTTCGCTGGGAACTTTTGCGGCCACCAGCGTACTGCAATATCCCAGATGGGCCGCATTGAATATCGCTCCAATCCGGCGAATGATTCCCTGGGCTTTTAACTCCGCGGTTTGCTGAAGGATTTCCGATTCCTCGCATCCCAGGCTCTGGGCAATCACGGCATAAGGACGGTAGGTGATGGGGAAACAGGACTGAATGATATTCAGGATTTTTTTCTGTACCTCGTTCATGATTCATTTCCGCTTTTTTCCCGGGCTGGCTGATACACGCAAAACGGTTCCTCAGAAAGGAGATCCCCGGTCATGGCATAGGCTCGCGCCCGGCAGCCGCCGCACAGCCGCCGGTATTCACAATAGCCGCATTTGCCCAGGTACCGGTCCACATCACGAATTTGCTGAAAAAGGCGGGAATTTTTCCAGATCGCCTCGAAATCCAGATCATTTTGGGCCAGATCGCCCGCTTCCAGTTCCAGAAAGCCGCAGATTTGCACCTTACCGATGTGCGAAATAAAGGCGAAACTCTTGCCGCCCAGGCAGCCGCCCGCCGGGCCTCCATGCCCCGGTTCGCTCGCTGAGGGAACCGGATTCTGCCGCACAATCCGCTGGTAGTGGGGAGCACAGGTAACTCGCACCTGCATGGGGGTTACGGATCGCTGGCGATTGAGCCATTGCAGGGTCTGTTCATATTGTTCGGGGGAAATTTCCTGATCCGCCAGGTCCTTGCCCCGACCGGTCGGGACCAGCAGGAACGGATTGAAGGTCATGGCCCCGACTTGTTCTGCCAGCTTCATAATCCCCGGCAGTTCGTCGATATTATGCCGGGTGATGGTCGTGTTAATCTGAAAGGGGAGATAGTTTCGCCTGGCCGCGGCTACCGCCTGCAGGGCAGTATCAAAAACCCCGCTGACACAGCGAAAGCCATCGTGCGATTCCGCCGTGGCACCATCAATGGAAATCGAAATACACTGAATACCCGCCGCCAGCATCTTTTTTACGGCGGCGTTATCCACTAGGACTCCGCATGGCGCCATGACCATCCGCAGCCCCAGCTCATGGCCA
>JAKJEP010000532.1 GCA_022705365.1 Planctomycetota bacterium
CCCCCAATCGGGAAATTCAGCATCTGACCGGCGAAAATAAACGCCGTCACCGCCGCAAATCGCCCCGCACTCGGCCGCCGGTCACTCCGGACCGCCAGCCACACCGACAATCCCAGCCCCGCCCCGCTCACCAGCGCCGTAACCGGGCATACCGCACCCTGCAACATGCTTCCTGGAATATGCATCACCATCTCCTTATATTTAAAATGCCGAAAATTAAGAACTTATACTCGCACTGCCCATACGTCATCTCTTCCTTGCCTATAGCTTAAACCCACCCTGCTCTTTGTCAAGTTATTTGTGACGAACCCACCAAAAGTCAATAGCGACATCCAAAAACGGCTCTGACTCCCCAATAACAAAGCGTCAAAGAGTTTTTGACTTTGATGCCCATTTTCACAAAAAAATAAAATTTTTAGCGGAAAATCGGCAGATTATTTGACAGTGGGGATTTTTGTGGTATATTGTACTAGTAGTAATAGTACAAGTAAGAAGGTTAACATATGCAGATACAGATTGACCATGCCTCGGAACGGGCGGTGTATCAGCAGATCATCGATCAGGTCAGGCGTGATATCGCCTTGGGGAGGCTGAGAACGGGGGAGAAGCTGCCGACGGTGCGGCAATTGGCGGGGCAACTGCTGATCAATCCCAATACCATCGCCAAGGCGTATCGGACGCTGGAGCAGGACAAAATTATCGTAACCCGTTCCGGTGCCGGGGCTTATATCGCCCCGCTGAGCAGCAATCTCAGCGGCGAAGTCCGGGAGAGGATCATCCGCCAGCAGTTGGAGCGGCTGGCGGTGGAGGCGGTGCATATGCAGATTGGCCGGAAAACATTGACGGAGTGGTTTATGCAGACGATGGATACTTTTAATCTGGGATCGGAGGGTTCGCATGAGCAATGAGGCGATCGTCCTGTCGAATCTGGTGAAATATTACGACGGCCGGTGCGTGCTGGACGGGATCGACCTGGTGATTCCGCCGGGGTGTATCTATGGCCTGCTGGGACGGAACGGTGCGGGTAAGACCACGATTATCCGGATGCTGCTGGGGCTGGAGCCGGTAACGCGGGGGGCGGTAAAGCTGCTGGGGAAGGAAGCGGCGTGGCTGACGGCGGAGGAGCGGGGCCGCATCGGATATGTGGCGGAGGGGCATCACCTGATTCAGGGGTACAAAGTGAGTAAGCTGGCGGACCTGTGCCGCAGCCTGTCGCGGCGGTGGGACGGGGAATTTTTCGATAAGCTGATGCAGACGTTCCGGCTGCCGCTCAATCGCAAGGTCAGGCAATTATCGACGGGGATGCGGGCGCAGTTGAATCTGGCGCTGGCGATGGCGAGCCAGCCGGAGCTGCTGATCCTGGACGACCCGACGCTGGGGCTGGATACCATCGCCCGGCGGCAGTTTCTGGAGCTGGCGATTGAGCTGATCGGGCAGGACGGGCGGACGATTCTGTTCAGTTCGCACATACTCAGCGATGTGGAGCGGATCGCCGACCGGATCGGGATTTTGGCGGCGGGCAGGCTGGTGGTGGACTGCGGGCTGGAAGAGCTGAAAGGCCGGGTGAAAAAGCTGCGAGTGATATTCCCGGAGACAGCGCCGGCGAATTTATACCTGACCGAAATTATTAATCGGCAGGACAGCGGGCGGGAAATGATTCTGACGGTGGCCAACTGGAATGAACAGAAACGGGCCATATTGGAGACCTTCCACCCTGAATCCTGCACGGAAATCCCGATGACGCTGGAAGATATTTTTATCGAATGCACCCAACCCATTCAGGAGGTGACAATATGAAAATGCTGGCCTTGCTCAAACGCGAAATGGAGGAGATTTATATTTTCAGTATTCTGCCGATTGTATTTATCATAATACTGATTGGTGTGGTTAGTT
>JAKJEP010000533.1 GCA_022705365.1 Planctomycetota bacterium
TGGCATCGAGGGTGACGGCGGCGGAGGCGTCGGAGGCGCCGTAGAAGGTCAGGATATTTGCATTTGATTCCTGCGAGGCGGCCGGTTCGGAGGTACAAGAAGAAACGGAAAGCCACAGAAGAGCAAATATCAGTATCAATGTAACTCGGTTATTGCTGGAGTTCATAGTCATAGCCCTTTCCCAATTTATTGAGATATCGATTTGACATTTACCAGTTCACCGGAAGCCAGTTCGAAACTATCGGGAATCTGAATCAGGATGGGCCGTCCCCATTCCAGGAGGGTCGGGTCGGTGCGGAGCTGTTCGGGAATAACTTCCATGGTGGGACTGATGCGGAAGGTTTGCGCTTCGGTGGTCTGATAGGGAGTATTTTTCTTGACAATCTGGAGGTTCACCTGCTGGCGCTCCAGATGATCGATGTGAAGATCGGCGGCATAGACAACGACCGTATTTACCTGCTCTTCGGCAATGGCCAGGATGGGATCGCCGGCCATCAGGGTTTCTCCCGGCTGGCGGAAGAGGGCTTCGCCGGGCCGCTGGAGGATGGTTTCATTCTGGTTGCCGGTGATAGGAATCACAGTACCGTCGCAGGGAGATTGGATGACCATGGCTTCTTTCATCACGATCAATTCTTGCATCAGTTTTTCCTGACCGGCAATGGCTTTTTCAATATGTTCGAGCGCCAAATCCTCGGAAGGAAGCACCGGCATATGGTTTTTGTATTCTTCGCAGCGCTGCCGGGCCTGCTGCACATCGATTTCCAGTTGCTGGAGGAAGATTTCGTTTCCCTGAACTTTTTCCTTGAGAGAAAGGTAGAGGGCCTCGGCTTTCTGGACATCGTACAAGGAGACGGAATCTTTTTGCTGCATTTCTTTCATAGTTTCCCAATCCCGCTGGAGGTCGAGCATCAGGATTTTATCCGACTCCTGGAGGGCTTTGATTTCCAGGAGCCGGGTACGTTGCATGACTTCATCGGCCTTAAAGGCCCGGTATTCGGCGATCCATTCGGAATTTCGATTGGCGATATCCGCTTCGAGGATATTCCGCTTTTCTTTTAGTTCGGCCTCCAGGCGTTCCGCCTCACCGGCAATGCCCTGAATCTGGGCTTCGTATAGATCATCGTTGAGAACGGCCAGGACTTGTCCTTTGCGGACTTTGTCATACAGCTTGACCTCCAGGCGTTCCAGAACCCCTTCGTATAGGGGGGCGACTTCATAGATTTGGCACTGTGCCAATCCCAGCCATTCCACGGAAGCATTTCGCTGGTTAAACAGATAGACGGTTAAGGCCACAACCGCAAGCCAGACAACCACATGGGCAATCCCTTTTTTCAGAAAAGACTCCATTGGCAAACCTTTCCAAAACAGTATAACTTTAACTCGTTATTTATCATTGATTTATATACACTGTGCGGTTTTTACCGGCATAGTATGCCGGTAAAAATATATTATAGAGAATAGTCGGGCGGTTGTAAAGTATCATTGGTTTTTCATGCCAGTTATCATTGATTGTGCAATTCCTACTGAATTGCAGGGCAATTATTGTACAGAGTATCTCTATTATTTTAACTGACCCACCAAAGGGAGGAAGGTTAGCGGGCAATTTTTACGGGGGGCGATAATTTTTTTGCAATTTTGGCCGTCCTGGTTATAAAGAAACGCGGACTTGATTCGGAGTTTGAATGCAAGCCGCTGTGTGAGTGTGTAATGAAAGTAAAACTATTTTTTGTAAATATTTTGCCTGTTTTTCTGATCCTATCGGGATTGGTATTGGCTGGAGGAAAGGCGGTGGGGGCGGGGCGGGCGAGTGAGGAGGAGATAGCGGCGGGGATTTATGAGCGGCTGGGGCAGGCGAAGGTGCTGATGGGGGCAGGGTTGGAGGAGGCGCGGA
>JAKJEP010000534.1 GCA_022705365.1 Planctomycetota bacterium
TTCAAGAACCAGTTAGGGGAACTGCTGAGCAACTATGGGGAGATTACGGAGGTATGGTTTGACGGGGCCTGCGGGGAAGGGCCTAACGGCAAGAAGCAGGAATATGACTGGCCGGGTTATTATGAGGTGGTGCGCAGGCTGCAGCCCAAGGCGGTGATTGCGATCTGCGGGCCGGATGTACGATGGGTGGGCAACGAAAGCGGGGTGGCGCGGGAGACGGAGTGGAGCGTTCAGCCGGCGGAATTGACGGCGGAGGCGGCGGGGAAGCTGCGGTGGCATCCGGCGGAATGCGATGTTTCGATCCGGCCGGGGTGGTTTTATCACACAAGCGAAGATGACAAGGTGAAGACGGTGGAGCAGTTGCTGGAGATTTATTATCAGTCGGTGGGGCGGAATTCGGTTTTGCTGCTGAATGTTCCGCCGGACCGGCGCGGGCTGTTTTATGAAGTGGATGTGGAGCGGCTGCTGGGGCTGCGGAAGGCGCTGGATACGATATTCAAGACGGATTTGGCGCTGAAGGCCGCGGCGAAGGCGTCGAATGTGTGGGAGGATGAGCTGCTCTGCGGGCCGGCGAATACGGTGGATGGGGATCCGGAGTCGTTCTGGGCGACGGATGACGGGGTGAGCGAGGCGTGGATTGAGTATGATCTGGGGGAGCCGAAGAAATTCAATCTGGCGGTTTTGCAGGAAAATATTGTGCTGGGGCAGCGGATCGAAGAGTTTGTGGTGGAGTGGTGGGATGGCAAGGAATGGAAGGAAGGCTCACGCGGAACGACGGTGGGGTATAAGCGGATTTTGCCGATGACGGCGGTGGAGGCACAGAAGGTCCGGGTGCGGATTCTGCGCAGCCGGGTGAGCGCCACGTTATCGAGTTTCAGCTTGTTTTATGCTTCGATCGCTGGCAGGTGAGCGGCTTTGGTCGGATTCAGGCGGCGTAGCTGTGGAGGCCGGCGAAGATGCGGGCGAGATTGACCCAGAGGAGGGTGATGAGGATGGCCAGCAGGCCCAGCAGGACCAGCAGGGAATTGATGCGTGGGAATTTTCGGCCATACATGCTGCGGAAATGCAGATAGATCAGGTAGATCAGCCAGGTGACCAGGGACCATAATTCTTTGGGGTCCCAGCCCCAGAAATCGCCCCAGGCGAGTTTGCCCCAGTAACTGCCGAGGATGAGTCCCAGGGTCAGCAGCGGGAAGCCCAGACAGACCATGCGATAGGCGGCACGTTCATAGTCAACCAACTCAGGATTGGCAGGGCCGCCGGATTTGAGGAATTGGGCTGCGGCCTGAACGGCGGCCTTGGCCATGAGGATATAGGAGAGGACGTAGACGGCGACATGGGGGGCAAAGAGCCAGGATTGCAAAGCGGGAGGCAGGTGCTGGGGGTCGGCGTTGAAGATGAATCCGGCGGGGAAGAGGACGATGACACCGAGCAGCATATCGGCAGCCTCCGCGCCGACGCGGAGGGCTTTGCGGCAAAAGAGGGAGACGGGATAAATCATGCCCAGGCTCAAGAAAATCTCGAACATATTTTGCAGGGGGATGTGGTCAACATGGTTCCAGCGGTAGAGAAAGGCGATCAGGACAACCAGAAAGCCAAGAAGGTAAAAAATATGCCCTGTTTTTTTGCGGCGGGCCAGGGTCAGGCCGAAGGCCAGCAGGTAGAGCAACATAGCGGCGTAGATGAGATATCCCTGTAGATTCGCTTTAAATTCCATGGGCACTCCGTTGGCCGAAGTGGCGGATGAGGTGCCTGATCCAGCATTGCCAGAAAACGCCGGCGCAGAGCAGGAAATATCCCAGGAAGACGGCTCGCAGCCCCGAATCGGAGATGACGTCCAGGACGGTGTACCAGCGGGCTTCCCGGCCGCGGGAGGTATCGACGGTATCC
>JAKJEP010000535.1 GCA_022705365.1 Planctomycetota bacterium
ATTACGTTTGTGGAATTGCCGGCAGCGGGCAAAGAGATAGGCCAGCATGGCATCCTGGCGTCGATCGAGAGTTCCAAGGCGGCCAGCGATGTTTTTGCGCCGGTGGCCGGCAAGGTGACGGAAGTGAACGGTGATCTGGAATCTCAGCCGGAGCTGGTAAATCAGGACTGCTACGGCCAGGGGTGGATTTGCAAGCTGGCGATGAGCGACGCGGGCCAGGTGAAGGAGATTATGGACGCCCCGGCGTACGAGAAATATCTGGAAGGACTGGAATAATGCCATTTATAGCCAATACGGATGCGCAGCGGCCCCCTGAAGCTGGCGGAGGGGCTGAGCGAGCAGGAGGTGCGGCAGCGGCTGGCGGAACTGTCGGCGAAAAACTCGACGCATCTAACGTGTTTTCTGGGCGGCGGATTTTACGATCATTTTATCCCGGCGGCGGTGTATGCCCTGACGGGGCGGAGCGAGTTTTATACGGCTTATACGCCCTACCAGCCGGAGATATCGCAGGGTACGCTGCAGGCGATCTATGAATATCAGTCGATCATCTGCCGGCTGACGGATATGGAGGCGTCCAATGCCTCGCTGTATGACGGTGGGACGGCGCTGTATGAGGCGATAATGATGGCGCTGCGGATTACGGGACGGAACAAGATTATCATTGATGACAGCGTCAATCCGATTTACCGGGTGATGATCGAGTCTTATACGCGGAATTTGCAGATTGAGCTGAAGCAGACGCATGCCCAGGACGGCCTGGCCAACCGGCAGGCGATTTATGAATGTCTGAACGAGCAGACGGCGGCGGTGATTGTGCAGAATCCCAATTTCTTCGGGTGCATCGACGATTTTTCGGATCTGGCCGAGAAGGTGCACGAAAAGGGATCGCTGCTGATTTCGTCGTGTTATCCGATTTCGCTGGGGATTTTGAAGGCGCCCGGGGCGATGGGCGTGGATATTGCCACCGGGGAGGGACAGAGCCTGGGGATTCCGATGTCGTTCGGCGGGCCGTATCTGGGTTTCATGGCGACCAGGATGAAATATGTCCGCAAGATGCCCGGCCGGATCGTGGGAGAGACGCGGGACGGGCAGAATCGACGCGGGTACGTACTGACGCTGCAGGCGCGGGAACAGCATATCCGGCGGGAGAAGGCCACATCCAATATTTGTTCCAACGAGGCGCTGTGTGCCCTGACGGCGTTGATTTATCTTTCGCTGCTGGGAGAGGAGGGCTTCAAGGAGACTTCCCAGCTTTGTGCGGACAAGGCTAGTTACGCCTTTCATCGGCTGACGGCGATCCCCGGAGTAAAGCCGCATTTTAAGGCCCAGTGGTTTTATAACGAATTTGTGCTGGATTTGCCCGGTGAGGCGACGGATGTGATTGGCCGGCTGATCGAGAAAGGATTTGCCACCGGATTTCCGCTGAGCCGGTATTACAAGGGGATGGAGAATTCGATACTGGTGGCGGTGACGGAAAAACGGACGAAACAGGAGATTGGTATGCTGGCCGAAGCGCTGGAGGCGGTTCTATGAAACTAATATTCGAAAAAAGTGTGGCGGGGCGGCGGGGGATCCGGTGCAGCCGTGGGGATGTTCCGGCTACGGTGAATATCAACAAACGGCTGCTGCGCGACAGCGATGCCCGGCTGCCGGAACTGAGCGAGCTGGATGTGGTGCGGCATTTTACGGAATTGTCACGGCGGAACTTCGGGGTGGATACGAATTTTTATCCGCTAGGCTCCTGCACGATGAAATACAATCCCAAGGTAACAGAGCGCATCGGGACCTATCCGGGTTTTGCCCATCTGCATCCGCTGCTGCCGCAGTTGCGGCGGGGCGGGGTGCTGATGCAGGGAGCG
>JAKJEP010000536.1 GCA_022705365.1 Planctomycetota bacterium
ATCACCAGCGGCCAGTGCTACCGGCTCGGAGATGGCATGATGAACTGGGGGCCTATGACCCGCGATCCCCAGTGGTCGGACATGGAATGGCAGATACGCCGGTGGGAATTTTTCACCTGGCTTTCCGGCGACTTCCTCGTCGAACAGCATGTGCATAACCTGGACCTAATCAACTGGGTGCTGAAGGCCCATCCTGTGCAATGCACGATCCTTGGCGGCCGCCAGGCGCGGACGGATCCGATGTATGGGGATGTCTATGACCATTTCGCGGGCGAATTTGAGTATCCCGACGGGGTTCGGATCGATTACAGCGGGGCGCAGATCGACCGGATCAGCGGCCGCTGCGACCAGCGCATTTTCGGTACCAAAGGCACCGCCTTCTTCGATTTCGGCCGTGCCGTCATCGAAGGGCAGAATCCTTACGAATATAAGGGTGAGATTCCCGATCCCTGTCTTCAGCAGCATGCCGACCAGATCGACGCCATCCGCAACGGCAAGCATCTGAATGAAGGCGTCCGTATCGCCGAAAGCACACTTACTGCCATTATGGGCCGTATGAGCGCTTATACCGGCAAGTCCCTCAAATGGGACTGGGTGATGAAGGCCTCCAAGCTGGAACTGACTCCGCCTGCGTATGATTTTATTTCGCTGCCCGAACCGGTGGTTGCCGTCCCCGGCGTAACCCCCTTGGTATAATAATGTAGGGTGGGGTTTGCCCCACCATCAATCTATCCCAGTTAGGTATGTCATTTAAAGGTATAGATCATGCAAAACCAGAAAATCGACCGACGCAGTTTTATCAAGTACACCGCCGCCCTAACGGCCGGGGCCGGCCTGCTGCGGACTGCCCCCGCTGCCGGTGAATCGAAGGCCGAACGGAAGCTCCTCAAGGCCCTGAAAATCGACATGCTGCCCAGGGATTTGTCCGATGCTGATAAATTCAAGCTGGCCAAACGCTGCGGTTTTGACGGAATTGACGGTGTACCGATGGACTCACTGGATGCCGCCCGTGCCCAGGCGGATGCGGCCCGGGCGGCGGGCGTGGAGATCCACGGGCTGGTCTATGGCTGGTGGCCGCCGTTTCTGGCTGAACCGCAGACCGCCCAGAAAGCCGTCGCCGGGATGGAGAACGCCCTGCGCTGCGCCCATGCGATGCAGGCGACTACCGTTCTGCTGGTGCCCACCAGCCTCAACGACGAGTACGCCTATGCGGATGCCTATAAAGATTCGCAGAAACTTATCCGCCGGCTGATCCCGCTGGCGGAAGAGCTGCAAGTTACCATTGCCCTGGAAAACGTCTGGAACAAATTCCTCCTCAGCCCGCTGGAATTCGCCCGGTATCTCGATGAACTGGGATCCCCCTGGGTTCGCGCCTACTTCGATGTCGGCAATGTCATTCTGTACGGTTTTTCCCAGCACTGGATTCGCACCCTCGGCAAACGAATCGTCAAGCTCGACATTAAGGACTTCAAACGCGACGGCTACCAGTGGACCAACGTTGGGGACGGCGATGTCAACTGGCCCCAGGTCAGCAAGGCCCTGGCGGAGATCCATTTTTCCGGTTATATGACCGCGGAAGTGGCCGGCGGCGACGAGGCCTATCTGACGGACCTGGCCCAGCGGATGACCCGGCTGGTAACTTTGGGCTAATCCAATGGATCGGCGGAGGCCTGGATATGCAGATTGACGCTTCGCAAATCGTTTCGCTTTTGCTGGCGATCCTGCTGGGGGCTGCGGTCGGTCTGGAACGGGAATATTTTCACAAGGCGGCGGGCCTGCGCACCAATGTTCTCATTTGTCTGGGGGCCTGTGTCTTTACCATCGTTTCCAAACTCATGGGCCAGCAGTGCGGGGATA
>JAKJEP010000537.1 GCA_022705365.1 Planctomycetota bacterium
GGGTGGGTGCTGGCGAAGCTGCTCTGGAATCCCGACCTCGACGGGCAGAAACTCATCGACGAATTCCTGGCCGGTTACTATGGCCCCGCCGCAGCCGCTCTCCGCGAATATATCGAGCTGACCCACAACGCCGTGGAGGCCTCCGGCGACTGGCTGGGCTGTTTTTCGGGGCTGGATGCCAAATTCCTGACTTTCGACCTGCTGAATCGGGGGATGGAGATTCTAAAAAAGGCCGAACAGGCGGTGGGGAGTGATCCTGATCTGCTGCCGCGGGTCCGGGTGGCGGAACTGCCCATTCTGTACGTCCTGATTATACGCTGGGATGATATGCTGTATCAGGCCCAACAGGCGAAAGTTTCCTGGCCGTTTGCCCAGGCCATCGACCAGGTTTTTGAGGAATTCAAGGTTATCGCCCAGCAGAAAAACATCACCCGCCTGATGGAGTGGCAGGAGGGCTACGGTGTGCTCGAACAGGCCGTTCAAAACGCCAAGACCAAACAGGCGGAGGCGGAAAAGGAGATCTGGTAAACGGAGAAAGCGGTATCGGCCTGCCGGCGGAAAGGCCGCGGTCAGGGCAGGGAAGCCGCCGTATCCTGGGAAGCGGGCGCTGATTGGAAAAACCGCAGCCGGCAGCAGGGGGCGCCATGGCAGATTTGCGACTGCAATTCATAGCGGATCTCCGGCCCGAATTCCGCGGCCCACCCGGCATATTCGGCCCGGCAGATTTTATCTGCGATTTGGCCGGCCAGATGTTCCCGCCCGGCCTTGCGGAGCAGCGCGAGCCAGGGGCATTCGGTAATCGCAAGGGTAAAGCCGTCCTTCTCCCGGGCGGCGGAAAAGACCAGGCCGTCGATCTGGAGCTTACGGGTGAAGCACTGGAACAAAGCCTCCATGCCGGCGGACAATCCGGTGAGGCTCTTGAGCTGGCGGGCCTGAATCTTCGGCAAAATCTGCCATACCTTTTCATCGATCCGCAGGGCGGTGGCAAAGTCAAATTCCTCCTCCACCTTCATAAACCACAAGCCATCGACGGCGGTATAGGACCGGTGGAGGTATTCGATGATCTGGTCTTTTGTTAGTTTCATGGTTTCTCTCTATTTCTCCAGTCATTTTACCTGTGGTGGGCATATGATTCAATAGCGGCATAATACCAGGAAAAATGCTATAAAAAAACCTGGGACCAGATTTCAGGTCCCAGGTTGACGCTATGCCATTAACTGGAGTTTAATTATATATTAAAATCCCGGCCAGGTAAAACCCCAGTATCCGCCGACCAATTGCTTGGTCCCGCTTTCGGTACTCAGGCGAAGCAGATATTCTTCAAAACTTATATCGCCGATATGGCCGTCAAAATAGGCCAGATCGCCCTTTCCTTTTCTGGTATCCATCGTCCCGCCCTGAATATTTTGCAGTTCGCCGGAAACCATATGGTACCGGCCGATCGAATCCGCACCCGAGGCGGCATTGTATGTCATTTCAAACAAGGATATACTGTTATCCCAGGCAGCGCCGTCCTGTTCGTCCTGTTCGTACAACATAAAAACATCATAGGGAGACGGCTTAATGAGGTCGGGATTCGCGCGACAGGCTTCGCTGTCTTTAGGTCCGGTATTCCCTGTGCTATAACCGGCTTGCCC
This sequence comes from Planctomycetota bacterium, assembly GCA_022705365.1. Classification (GTDB taxonomy): domain Bacteria; phylum Planctomycetota; class Phycisphaerae; order Sedimentisphaerales; family SM23-30; genus JAKJEP01. The sequence goes on from JAKJEP010000537.1 coordinate 1,638, forward strand.
ATTCAGAGAATAGCTCCACATCGGTCCGGGAGGATTTTGGCCGTTGTTGGTATTCCCCGGCCAGCCCCAGACATAACCACCTCGTTCACCCCTATCAATTTTTGGTTTGGGATTCATTTTTTCACTTAAGGTTGGGCAGGTGTAATTTTTGGCGGAATTGGCATATTCCCAGATAAACCCGTATTGAAAACCCATC
>JAKJEP010000538.1 GCA_022705365.1 Planctomycetota bacterium
GACAGATAGCGACGAGAACGAAGAAGGCGGGCAAAAAGGCCGCTGAAAATCGAAAGTCCGTGAGAAATGCGGGTTAATGATCTTTTGACACCGGTGGAAATCTCTTGCCTAAGCCCGATAATTTTGCTATACTATAAAGCGTAGAAAATCAGCCTTTTTAGAACCGCGAAAGAGATAGTTTATCGGTTTACGCAGGAAAGAGTTACACAGCCAGAGGAGGAGAAACGATTGACACCCTTTTGCATCCTGACTTCCCGCTTGCGATTCTCTGTTTTTCGCCTTTTCCTGCTGCCGCTGATTTCTGCGGCTTTTTCTCCCTGCCTTCTTCAGGCCAAACCTGTAAATTCCCAACAGGTGGAAAAGACCGTCAAAGGCTGGCTGAGAGCCAATCCCGCACCCCTGGATTCTCCCTTCTCTCAACAGATAGACCGTATAATTCCTTTTTTTGACTACCAGGGTCAGCCGGTTTACTATGCTGTTTACCTGCATCCGGACGGTTTTGTAATCCTTCCGGCCGATGACGAAATAGCACCCATCCTCGCGTTCGCTCCTGCCGGCACGTACGATCCATCTCCGGATAATCCGCTGGGCGCACTGGTCAGTCAAGACTTGCCGGCCCGGATCAACGCCATCCGAAATCGGACCAAAATCCCCGCCAAAAATCAGCCCGTTTTGCGGGAGAAACGCCAAAAAGCCAGGCAGCTATGGGATACCTGCCAGTCGGATGCGGTCCTGCCGGTTGAAGCTCTGGGGATTTCCGGCATATCCGATGTCCGGGTGGCCCCGCTGGTTGCCAGTACCTGGGGACAGGGTAATGTCGGCAGCGATTCTTGTTATAACTACTATACCCCCAATCATTATCTCTCCGGCTGCGTGGCCACCGGCATGGCGCAGCTTATGCGCTACCATGCCTATCCCGCCGCCGGCGTCGGAACGGCCTCTTTTCCCATCTATGTCAACGATGTAGCGCAATCCGCCTCGCTGCGGGGAGGCGACGGCCTTGGCGGGCCGTACCAGTGGGCCGACATGGTCCTCCAGCCTGACAGCAGCATTACTGACGTCCAGCGGCAAGCCATCGGCGCCCTCTGTTATGACGCGGGAGTTTCCATAAGCACTAAATATTCCTCCGGTTCTTCCTCCGCCGCCTTGTATTATTCCACCTACAGTTTAAAGGACACCTTTTATTATACGAATGCCGTTTATAGCTATTATCCGACAGTAGGCGAGGATCTGAACGAAATGATCAATCCCAATCTCGACGGCCAGCTCCCCGTCCTGCTCGGTGTCCGAAGAGATAACGGCGGCCACGTTGTAGTATGCGACGGGTATGGGTACCACAGTTCCATTCTCTATCATCATCTGAATATGGGCTGGAATGGCAGCACGGACAATGTCTGGTACAATCTGCCCGATATTGACACTTCCAGCTATGACTATACTGTAGTTGGAGAATGTGTCTATAATATCTTCACCAGCGGCACCGGCGAAATCCTCAGCGGCCGAATTACCAGTTCCGCCGGTTTCCCGCTCCTGGGGGTAACCGTCACCGCCACCGCAAGAAGATACAACCAGCAGACTACCACCAACGAAAACGGGATCTATGCCTTTCTGAATGTCCCTTCCGAAACCACTTTTACCATCAGCGCGGCCAAAACCAACTGGACTTTCTCTAATCCCCAAAGCGCCGCTACAACCACTTCCCAGGACTGGTCCTCTGCTTCCGGCAATGGCTGGGGGATTGATTTCACCGGCTCGCCCACCAATATCTCATCGGAGGATTTCGACCTGAGCGGCTATGTGGATGTGGATGATTTAGCCATCCTGGCCGCCG
>JAKJEP010000539.1 GCA_022705365.1 Planctomycetota bacterium
GGGCCGCCACAGCCTGGAACTGGCCCGCCGGGGTTATCGAAACATCATCGGCATGGATTTAAGCCCCACCTTGCTGGAAGCCTGCCGGACCCAGTCCGCCCGCGAAGGCTTATCCCTGCATTTCCTCCAGGGGGATATGCGGCAAATCCCCTTTTCAGCCGAATTCGACGGGATTTTTAATTTTTACACCGCCTTCGGCTATTTCGAGAAGGATGAGGATAACCAGGCTGTGCTGAATGCGGTCGGCAAGGCCTTGAAACCGGGCGGACGGTTTCTGCTGGATTACCCCTGCCTCGAAGGACGCATGGCCAACTGGAAAACCCAGGAATTCTTTGAGTATGACGACGGCACTATCATGCTCCACGAAATACTCCATGACGTTTGGAGCCAGACCATCCAAAACCATGTCCTCTACATCACCAAAGACAACCAGCGGCACCGGACGGGCTTTACCCTGCGGCATTACTACGGCCGGGAGCTTCAGCAGTGCTTCCAGCGGGCCGGCCTCAAAACCCTCGCCGCCTACGGCAGTATCGAAGGGAATGCATTAACCAATCGGGATACCCGCATCCTGGTTCTGGGCGAAAAAATATAGACAAGGACACTACCATGGCAACTCCCAAATATATCGTGGTCTTGCAGTGCCATATCGTCAAGGAACGCTGCAGCGGCTTCTTTTGTGAAAATGCCTTCTGGAACCGCCAGGGCGGCTTTGCCGACTACCCGCAAGACCAGCCGATCCGCTTGTTGACGCTGACCTGCGGCGGCTGCTGCGGCCGGGCCACGCTGCGCAAACTAAGCCATTTCCTTAAACGTTTGCGGAAACACTCCGACATCAGCCCCCCGGAAGTGGTCCTCCATTTCGCCTCCTGCATCTGCAAGGAAAACTTCCACGGCCCGAAATGCCCGCACTATGACTACTTGAAAGAACTGGTCGAACGAAAGGGCCTCGCCTGGCGCGAAGGTACCCGCATCAGCGACCACGCCGAAAACCGCCGCGACGAACTGGGCCATTGGACCTGGAAAAAAGAATAGGTCCCTCCTGCCAGCGCAAACACCCTCCTCTACTTATTGCAGCGCCTGGTCGATGTCCGCGATAATATCGTCGATATTTTCGATGCCGACGGCGACGCGGATAAATTCCGGCGTCACACCCGCATCCCGCTGGGCCTGCTCGCTCATCTGCCGGTGGCTGGTGCTGCCGGGATGCAGGACCAGCGTCTTGGCATCGCCGACATTGGCCAGGTGGCTGCACAGCTTCACCGAATTGATAAACTTCTCGCCGGCGGCCAGTCCGCCCTGAATCCCAAAGCCCAGCACCGCGCCAAAGCCGCCTTTGAGGTATTTCTTCGCGTTGGCATAGGTCATATGGTCTTCCAGACCGGCATACTGTACCCAGGCCACCTTTTTATGCTTTTTGAGATATTTCGCCAGCGCCAACGCATTGCTGCAATGCCGTTCCATCCGCAGCGGCAGGGTCTCCAGCCCCAGCAGGAACTGGAACGCATTAAACGGACTGGGGCATAGCCCGATATTCCGCATCCCCTGCACCCGTGCCCGGATAATAAATGCCACATTGCCCATCCCCGGGAAATTTCCGAACGTCTCCCAGAATTTCAGGCCGTGATAGCTATCGTCGGGTGTGGTGAAGGCCGGAAATTTGCCGTTGGACCAGTCAAAACTGCCGCCATCGACGAGTATCCCGCCGATGGAGGTTCCATGCCCACCGATCCATTTCGTGCAGGAATGAACCACAATATCCGCTCCGTACTTGAGCGGCTGGCAGATAATAGGAGCGAAAGTATTATCGACGATCAGCGGCACTCCCCCG
>JAKJEP010000053.1 GCA_022705365.1 Planctomycetota bacterium
GGGTGCTCGATCTGCTGCATGTGGAACATGATCTGCCGATTCGCTGGAGCTTATAGATTCCGCCTATTTTGTATTTTCTGACAGGGGGATCAGGTCGAGCCGCCGGAAGAAGACTTCTGCTCCTTCGGTTTGGATCTGGATTTTCCCTTTACGCGGCTGAACGTCCAGGCAGCGGTTGACCACTACCCCGTTCAGGATGACGGTGATGGTCTGGCCATCGGCGATACACTCGTAGCGATTCCATTGGCCCAGCGGTTTTTCGAGGTCCTGCGAGCCGCGGAAGCCCTTGACATCCTTCCAGCCGGGGTCGCGCCCCCACCAGTCGATGCGGCCGCCGTGGATGGTTACAGGAGTACCTTGTTCGTTAAAAATGTGGCCGTCCGCACCGACAGGGCAGGTCAGCAGGAATTCCTGGCGGCCGTCTCCCACGACGATGAAGTCACCGGTACCGCCCTCGATCATCTGCAGTTCGATGCCGAACATCCAGTTGCCGCCGAAGGCCCCGTCCCTGCCCTGGGAATGAATCACCAGTCCGCTGTCCCGGGCGTTTTCCACCCGCGGCGGGAACGTCTGTTCACCCCATTTGAATTCGGCAATCAGATGATAATTTTCGTATTCCTTTTGTGTCACCAGCCCGCCGAACTCTTCCCCGGAAATCCGGATCATGCCGTCCCGTACCGTAAAGACGTTTTTCGGGTCCACATCGCGGCCGCGGCCATTCAGATAGGTATAAAAGCCGTTTAGATCTTTGCCATTGAAGAGGTGGATGACCCGATCGGATAGGGAAGACTGATTTTGGCGGCAACCACCCAGGGCGAGCAAAAGCGCCAGGACCGTGAGAGACATGGGGAAAATTGATTTTGAATGCTTCATAATCTGTTTATCTCCATAAAAGATGACCACATGTCATCCGTTGGCTTATGTAAATTATAATATTTTTTCAAGATGAGAACATCCTAATTTACGGAGAAAAAATTTTTATATATTGCTTTTGCCATGATTCTGGTACATTCAAGGCCAAAAATTACTTTAAAATCGGGAAAGTGATTGATGAAAAATCTGCAGACATTCGATATCGTAATTGTTGTGGTATATCTATTTCTTTTTCCGTGTCTGGGGTACTGGGTCGGCAGAAAGCAAAAAACCAGCGAGGATTATTTCCTGGGCGGGCGCAAGCTGCGCTGGTGGATGGTCGGCATTTCCATGGTGGTTACCGATATCGGGGCCTTGGAACTGGTGGGGGTGGCGGGCAGTGCCTATGGTATGGGGCTGGCCATGGCCAATTTCGACTGGATCGGCTGTGTACCGGCGATGGTGCTGGCGGCTTTTCTGTTTATTCCCCTCTACTGGAAAGCGGGAGTCTATACCATACCGGAATATCTGGGCCGGCGTTATAACGATGGGGTACGGACCATGATTGCGATTTTATGGGGCTTGTTTCTGGTGGCGAATCTGGGCATCTTTTTGTGGAGTGCGGCCACGGTGCTGGAGGTGATGCTGGGTTGGCCGAAATGGATCTCGATTCTGATAACGGCTTCCGTAGTCGGCTTATACACCTTCTTCGGCGGTCTGGAAGCCGTGGTTATGGCGGATATGATACAATATGCCAACCTGATGATGGGGAGCATTATTATTCTGGTGGTTGGTTTAATCAAGGTGGGGGGTATCGACGGCCTGGTGGAGACAGTGCAGGCCATTGGGGGGCCGGAACGCAAAGATTTCTTTCACCTGCTGCTGCCCGCCAGCACTACCCATCCCATGTCCTGGTCGGCGGTTTTTTTCGGATTGGCGCTGGTGTTGTCGCCAGCTTACTGGGTGGGTAACCAGGCGATTGTCCAACGGAATCTGGGGACTGGAAATGCCAGGGATGCCAAAAAATCGGTCCTGTTCGGCGCGGCGCTGAAACTGACGATTCCGATTTTAATCGTCGTTCCGGGCATGGTCGGTTTTGCCCTGTATCCGGATCTTCCGGAACAGGACAAGATTTATCCCTATATGCTGCAGAATATGCTGCCACCCGGGTTGCTGGGGCTGGTGTTTGCGGGCTTTCTGGTTGTGGTGATGAGCGGTGCGGATGCGTATCTTAATTCCGCCTCCACTTTGTGGACGATGGATGTGTATAAAAAATATATTTACAAAGAGGCTGACCAGCGCCATCTGTATAAAGTGGGCCGGATTTTGACCGCTGCGTTTATCGGACTGGCAGTCTTGATGGCGCCCCTTACCGATAAATTTGAGGGAGTATTCAGTGCAATGCAGACGCTTTTATCCCTGTTTCAGGGGCCGACTTTTGCCATCCTGCTGCTGGGGATGATCTGGAAAGGGGCTAACAGCTACGGCGCCATTGCCGGGCTGGTGGCCGGGCTGATAACCAGCTTTACCCTGTTCTGGATAAAGGATGGCATCTTTCAGGCGGCCAATCCGTTTCTGTTCATTGCCTGGTGGTCGTTTGTCATGGGAGTGGTTGTAACGGTTGTGGTCAGCCTGTTTACCCCGAGCCGGCCCGCCAACGCACTGGCTGCTCTGACCTGGTCATCGAAAGGATCGTGACATGATAGGGATTTTATCGGAAGTTTTAACATCTATCATCGCAGAAGGCGGATTTGTAGCGCCGGTACGAGAGGCCCTGATTGGTGTTTTGAAGCCGGTCGCGACATGGTTTTATGAGCTTACCGCCGGGGTGCCGCTCTGGGCGGTATTGCTGCTATTTGTCGTCACCCTCTTAATGCTGGCAGGGTGGGTAATCAGTTTGAAATCAGAAAAGCCGGATCCGGCACAAGGTTCGGGTGGAGGGAGGATTTTTTCTGATCTGCGATTGTGGGCGGTACTGATCCTTCTGATTCAGACGGTCATTTATCTGGTTTTGGGCTGATTATAGTCCTATAGCCGGCCAAATCGGCAACCACAGAATATTCTCCGACTAAGCGGGCTAACGCGGTTGGTTTTTAAAACCGCGGAGTTCCGGGCCGAAATAGCAGAGCGGTTCCGGGAGGTAGTCGGGGCTGTCTTTGGTTATTTTCTGGCTGCGTAAGTTGTCGTAGATATGGAACAGGATATATGGTTTCATTTCCAGGGTTGGCATCGTGCAGGTGGGAGTGAACTCAAAAAGTACGGAGGAGTCGTATCTTTTGTTATCGGCAAGAGTTTTATAGTTTCCGGTCAGGCCGGTGTTGCCGGTGATGCTGACATGGTTGGGGATTTCGAAGAATTTGATGACGGGGACATTGCGGGTGTACAGCCAGTTGTCGCGGAGAACTATGTAGTTTTTATCGTTTTCAAGTTCATGCGTTTTTTGAGGGTTGGTCCAGGGCAGCAGGAATTTGGTGTAATTATAGATGAGGGAAATCTGCTCGCCATCGAGCGCGTTGTTATGATTGACCGATTCGTTGCCGAAGCGGCTGCCGGCGATGTCCAGGAACCAGCCGTAGTTGTCGATCCAGCGCATGTTTTTATATTCACCCGCCTCTGACTGGGGTGTGAAGGTGCAGTCACGAATCCGCAGACCGTCCATGTTGACGATATACGCCAGGTCGGATTCCATGCTGGGGCAGAACCAGGATTGCTCCAGGGTGCATTCGTCAAAAACCAGGTGATCGCTCATCTGGCGGACGTTGTAAAAGACCGTGCCGATGACGCGGAAAGTACCGGGGGCGGTATGCTGGCCGGGGCGGGTGCGGATGGCCACGCCGAAACCTTTAAAGTAGCAGTTTTCGATGAGGATGTCGCCGCCATCGTCCGTCTCGCCCCAGGCCGGTTCCTCGTTGGGTTCTACCTTGACGATAGACCAGTTGGGTTTTTCGCCGGGTTGGGCACTATTTTCCGACGGTTTCCATTTTTTCGGTTCACCGGTGGAGTAAATGATCAGGGGTGGAGTATTGTTCCGGGGGCCGACGAATTCGATTTCGCGGAAGCGGGCCAGCCGGTTGGAAAAGCGGATGAAGCCGTTGGGGCCGCATTCGAAGATGGAACGGCCTTCCGACTCGAACAGGAACTGATGCCCCATATCCACCGGTTCCGGCACATCGCGAAAATCATAAATACGGGCGGCAAACAGGATTTTGATGGCCGTGTAGCGATTACCCGGTTGCGGCCAGCTTCCCATCTGGGAATATTTGGTACCGATGGTTTGCAACTTCGATTTCAGCAGGTCCGCTAGTTGCTGCAATTTTTCTGTGTCGGTTTTGCCCGGCAGCGTGTCGAAATAGATGACACTGGTGGGCGGGGAGGCCGATTGTGCCATGGCCGGATGGTGAAAGGATAACATTCCTGTCAGGAAAAAAATCAGAGTAGATGTTGCCTTGTTGTTGTATGTCATTTTTCTATTACCCTTCTGACGGTTCCATAAAATGGTTACGGTTCCGTGACGAGCAGCCGGATCTGCCAGGGATCGACGAGGGGGATGACGAATTTCTGGTAGGGGCCGTCGTTTTCGATGGACTGGAGGATGGTCTGGTTGCAGGCCATATCATAGAGCTTGAGGATCTTGCGGTCCGTGCGGAGCATGAGGATCACGTTTTCCGCCGGATCGAAGGAGGCGTTGGTGAAGGCCAGGGCGATTTGGCCGCTGGGCTGGGGCTGGCGGATCCAGAGGTTGATTTTATGGAAGGACGCGATGTAGCCGGGCAGGCTGTCTTTGGAGAGCCAGCGCATAATAGATTTCAACTGGGCACTGCGGGAAAGATTCTCCAGGAAAGTCCAGGGGTAATAGCCCTGGACGCAGATGCGGCCGCCCAGTTTGTTTTCAAAAACGCCCAGGCAGCAGTCGTGCACAGGTTCGAAGGAGTAGTCCAGCAGCCGGGCCAGGCTCTGGGCCTGGGGGTCGGTCTTTTCCAGCAGATAGGCGGGGTAGAGCCACCAGACGAAAGACTGGCGGTTGTCACAGCGGCGCCCGGCATATTCGCCGTTTAGCGGGTGCGGCAGAAATTCGGTCATCCGGTCCACGCTGTCGGTGCGGATGGTTTTAAAGCCGGTCAGGTCGCCGAAGCCCCGTTCATTGAGCAGATCCAGGGTCGGCCCGTCCATATACACTCCCTTGGAAAGGATGTCTCTAATTTGATCATCGCTCAGGGCGACTACGGCGGTGCGGGTCAGGACCAGGACCTGGGCGTATTTACTGTCATAGGCGCTGGGAATCCCCACATCGAACATCTCATCATCGGGGAATAGACCGCCGCCGTTGAACCAGCTTCCCCCTTCCAGGGAGAGAGCGGCGAAGCCGTCCTTGTTCCAGTACACACTCACGCCGGGCAGTTTGGCCCGGCCGAGATTTTTGGCCATCAGGTCGAGGAAAGGCCGCACCTGGTGGAGCCGGGCGACCAGCGGCTCAAACTCATCCAGTGGTTCATCGTATTGGCCGAGAACGTTGAAGGCGGCACCCGTGCAGCCGGCGGCGATATGCTCGACCGCCTCCAGCGCCACGATGTTGGCGGCTTTTTTCAGCCGCTGGTAGGGAAAGTTTTCGATCTCCGATTGAATCGAACGCACGTGGTCAGGCAGAACCGAGACCTGCCGGCCGATGGCGTGCGATTTATCAACCAGCCCGCCGGTGCTGGAGTCCTCGTAGTAGCCGCCGCCCGGCCGCCACATGACCGGGGCATTCGTTTTGCCGGAAAGCGTGTCCGCCCAGCGGTCAAAATCATACCCCTCCCAGAAACGATCACCCGTCATAAAGCCCAGCGGCAGCCCCGGATTTCGCTCGTGCACGTAAGTACTGATGGCGGCGAACAGGTCATTGATCGTATCCCGGTTGTGCTGGAGCCATTTTTTGCGAAATTCCAGTTTCTCGGCCAGGCTCCCCTGGTCAGCCGCCGCCCGGATTTCCTCGCGGGTCCATTTCCGGCCGGTTTCCTTCGCGAACCGGGCCAGGCAGTTGTCGCAGAAGCAGGTCAGATTCACCGGTATATGCCCGGCCAGGCGGATATCATCGTCCAGCCAGATGTAATCCGGATTGGCGTCCATCATCAACTGGATTCGCCAGAGCATCTGCTTGATCAGGTCCGGATCGTTCGGGCAGAGCGAACCCTGCGAGGTGCTGCCGTTGATATCGGTAACCTGGGTGTAGTTTTCCGGATCGACGATGCTGTTGGGCAGGTTTTCGTTGTGGTGGCCCATGATGCACAGAATGTTGTAGCCGCTGCGGTAACCGCGCGCTTTGGCCGCCGCGATCCGCTGGGCGAACAGCTTGACGCGGCTCTCGAAGAGTTCCGGTTTCTGGACGGAGTGGCTGTAGGTGGTGAACAGGGTGACTTCGTCCGTTACGCCGTCGTACTTATCGAAGAGGTCCAGCAGTTCGGTGAAACGGGATTCGGAGACGGATTGCCCCATGCCGATGCGGAAGGAGATAAATGCCTTGTCAATTTCGGCGGGTTTCTCCGCGGCGGCGGTCGTGAAAAAGTTCACGGTCAAAAAGGATAACAGCGCGGTGAACAGGAGAGAATGGATTTTGGTCATTGTCGGTCTCCTTCATTAAAGAATAGACATCATGACGAAAATACCTTGCAAAACAAGAAGTTGCCATAGATAGGGGTAACATAATAATGGATAAAAGTAACTTTCAGTAAGGGGCTTTCCGCAAAAACCGGCTGGGTCCGATCCCCCGCTCTAAAAAACCGGATGCACCAATCAGCCCTTGCAGAACGGTGCATCTGGAATTATACTTACTCACGATACCAGGGATGTAATCTCCAGCCAACAGCGGCGGTTCGTATGGGGATAAGGTCTTTTTCGCCGGAAGGATACAATATGCTCGCCAGAATACACAGTGCGGCGATGGTCGGGATTGATGCGGTCCATTGTGAGGTTGAGGTCGATGTCGGCAGCGGCGGCTTTGAACGCAGCACCATCGTTGGCCTGCCGGATACGGCAGTGAAGGAAAGCATCGACCGGGTCCGCAGCTCCATCTATAACTGTGGCTACCCCTACCCCCACACCGCCAGCGTCATTAACCTGGCCCCGGCGGACATCAAGAAGGAAGGCCCCAGCTTCGACCTGCCGATTGCCGTAGGGATGCTCGCCGGACAGGGAGTCATCCAGAGTGAGCTGATTCAGCAGACGGTCATGCTCGGTGAGCTGGCCCTGGATGGCCGGGTTCGTCCGGTAAAAGGGACGCTGGCCAGTGCCATCATGGCTCAAAAACAGGGATTCAAAGCCATACTTGTCCCGGCTGATAACGTCTGTGAGGCGGCGGTGGTCCAGGAAATCGAAGTCATCCCCATCTCCTCCCTGACGGAGGCGGTGGGCTATCTCAACAGCCAGTTGCCGCTGGAACCTGCCGTGATCGATATCAATGTGGTATTTGAACAGGCCTCGCGCTATGATCTGGATTTCGAGGATGTCAAAGGACAGGAAAACGTCAAACGCGCCCTGACCATCGCCGCCGCTGGCAACCATAATATCCTGATGATGGGTCCGCCCGGCGCCGGCAAGACCATGCTTACCAAGCGGCTGCCGACCATCATGCCGCCCCTGACGCTGGAAGAGTCGCTGGAAACCACCCGCATCTACTCCGCCCTGGGCCTTTTGAAAAAAGGCCAGTCCCTGATGGCCACCCGGCCCGTGCGGTCCCCTCACCACTCCGCCAGCGGCCCCTCCCTGGTGGGCGGCGGTACCATCCCCAGACCGGGAGAGTTGTCGCTGGCCCACAATGGACTGCTGTTTCTGGATGAATTTCCGGAATTTAACCGCACGGTGCTGGAGACCATCCGCCAGCCGCTGGAAGACAACACCGTCACCATCTCCCGGGCCTCCGGCACCATGACCTTCCCCGCCAATATCATGCTGGTGGCTGCCATGAATCCTTGCCCCTGCGGCTATCTCACCGATCCCAAACGCAAATGCAAATGCACCCCCAACCAGGTCGAGCGATACCTCTCCCGCATCTCCGGCCCGCTGGTGGACCGGATTGATATTCATGTGGATGTGCCTGCCGTGCCCTTTACGGAACTGTCCAGCCGCAAAAACGGCACCGATTCCGCCCATATGCGGGAACAGGTACTGAAGGCCCGTCAGCGGCAAGCCCAGCGGTTCGCCGGCTTGAATCTCCTGGCCAATGCCCGAATGAACAGCAAACAGGTGCGGCAGTTCTGTCAGCTCAACGATGCCGGGCAAAACATCCTCAAACAGGCGGTCTATGAACTGGGCCTCAGCGCCCGCGCCCATGATAAGGTCCTCAAAATCGCCCGCACCATCGCCGACCTGGAGGACAGCCCTGAGATTCAGCCCAACCATGTAGCTGAAGCGATTCAATACCGCCGACTCGACCGGAATATCTAGCCCGCATTTCTCACGGGAATTTGACTAATATATTGATAACTCCATGGTTTAGAATGTCTTATGTACCATTTTTCGGTTCACCAGCTTCGATCCCTTGTTATTGGGGAACCAGAGTCATTTTTGGATGACTAAATCGACTTTTGGCGGTTCCGTCATTTTTAATGAGCGCATAAAACTGGCAAGCCCAGCCGATCAGGCCAGGCTTGCCCACATTCTCGTTGCTGTTGATTCTTCATTGGTTCAAATAACCATACTCAACAGCCAGCAGTGTAATACTGCTCTATTAAGCTGCTTGTAGAACAGCCAATCTTATTGGGGCTGCGCACAGCCCGCTGAAATATGTGATATGTCTTTACTTGTACCGAAGCGAATGAGTTTACTCCCACTCCGGATTTGTACTCATAGGTTGCGCCGGCAGCTTTCCCGACGCAACCGTCTATTATATTATCGCGCATCTCAGGCACCTTACCGAGACGCACGCGACAAACCTTCAACTTGTAAAAGAGCAGAAACGATTCGAAACTTCTTTTATATGACTCACTCAGACAGGCTTCTTATATGATTTATCAGCTTCAGCCTTCACTAACATACTATAACACACAACCAAACAAAAAGCAAGTAAATTTCTGATTTTTAGAGCCGAATTCCGGCGGTTTTCTGCACAAACAGGACGCACCTAAATTCCGAAGGGGCGATAACTTAAAGAATAAAATCAGCGGGATTCTCGTATTCCGGTTTGGTTCCTTCTTGCAATCCCATCTTATTCATGGCATGATAGGTAAAAATTAGAAACTGGGACAAACGATACGAACGAGGTAACAAAATGGCAGTAGAAGCAGTTGGCAGTAAATTCAGTCGTAACAATCATTATATTCTTGCCCCCATGTGTCTGGCGTTTGCCGTCTGGTTTGCCTACGACGGCTGGATCAACAAGACATATCAGCAGGAGGAAACCCGGGAGGACGGTACTCCCACCGCGAATCTCCAGTTTAACCGCTATGCTCCCATCGGCCTGGCGGCTATCGCGGTGTATTCCCTGCTTGCCGCGGCGCAAGTGAAAAACAAACGCATCACCGCCGATGAGAACGGTTTGACCATCAACGGCAAAGCCGTCATCCCCTACAGTTCGGTCACCCATATCGATAAGCGATTCTTCGAAAAGGAAGGCCACTACACCATCGGCTACAAAGAAGGCGACGCGGAGCAAACACTGAAATTGTCTGATCGGAAATACGATGGCCTGGGCCTCCTGCTGGATGAACTGATTCGCCGCACTGGTGCTGCCCCCGCAAATGCTGACGCCAGTCAGGAAGATCAAACAAAAACTTCATGATGCTGCCGGATTCTTTGCCAATTCGTCTTTAAATACCATGGAACAAATACCTCCGGCAAAATTCCATTCTGCTACGGAAGTACAATTTCTCCGGGGGGTAGGACCCCGCCGGGCGCAATCTTTTGCTCAACTGGGCATCCGAACGGTTCAGAACCTGCTGGAACATTATCCTCGCGATTACGAATTCCTGCCGCCGCTGGAACTGATCCAATCTTTACAAGTCGATCAAACCGTAACCATCCTCGGCGAAATTATCGACTTCCGCTTCAACCGCCGTTCCCGCCCGCCGCGGATGGAAATCACCCTGCGGGACGACACCGGCACCTGCCGCCTGAAATGGTTTCACGGCGGCTATCTGCAGGACAAATTTCTGCCGGGCGATAAAATCGCCGCTTGGGGAAAGGTCTCCCGCTATAAGGAAATCCTGCAACTGGTCAATCCCAAATGGATGCGGCTGGAGCAGTTCGAGCAGCTCACCGGCCGCCGGCAGCAGGGGTATGCCGTCTATCCGGCTACCGCCGAAATCTCCAGCGGGGAGATCAGCCGCATCCTGCGCAACTCCCTGCCCGACCTGCTGGAGCTGGTGCATGATTATTTCGATGAGTCTTATCGTGCCCAGCGGCAATTCCCCGCCCGCCGCGACGCCGTTCAGTGGATTCATGTTCCCCCAACGAAAGAACATATCCTCATGGCCCGCCGGCGGCTGGCCTATGATGAACTATTCTTCATGGAACTGGGTATTGCCCTCCGCCAGGAACAAATCCGCCAGACCCAGCCGGCCTTCCCCCTGCCCAGCAGCCCCCGCCTCGACCAGCGGATCAAACGCCTGTTCCCGTTCCTGCTCACTGCCGACCAGGAAAAAGTCATTCAGGAAATCGCCGCCGATATGGCCCGCACCGAACCGATGAACCGCCTCCTGCAGGGCGATGTCGGCTCCGGCAAAACGGTCGTCGCCTTATATGCCGCCCTCCTGGCCGTCGGCAACCACAAACAGGTCGCCATCATGGCCCCCACGGAAATCCTTGCCGAGCAGCATTTCCTCCATATTGAGCATTTTTTACGCGACAGCCAGGTCCGCCGCGTCCTCCTCACCGGCGGCCTGACCGGTTCCAAACGCACGGCCCTTTTGGACGAAATCAAAAATGGCTCGATCGATATCGTCGTGGGCACCCAGGCCCTCCTCCAGCAGGATGTCACCTTCAACAATCTGGCCCTGGTCGTGGTCGATGAACAGCATAAATTCGGCGTCCGCCAGCGCCAGCAGATTCGCGGCAAGGATATCGCCCCCCATTATCTGGTCATGACCGCCACCCCCATCCCCCGCACCCTCGCCATGACCGTCTTCGGCGATCTGGAAATCTCCACCATCGAACACCTCCCGCCCGGCCGCCGGGAAATCCTCACCCGCTGGGTCCCCCCCGACAAACTGCCGGAGGCCTGCGAATTCATCCGCAAACAGCTCCAGCAAAAAAGACAGGCCTATTTTGTCTATCCCCGCGTCGAGCAGGATGAAGAATCCGGATCCCTGGAAACCGATCCGGCCGGTCAAACCGGCTGGGCCGGCCAACTGAAGGCCGCTGTCAGCGAATCGGAATATCTCCAAACCGAAATCTTCTCCGAATTCCGCGTCGGTCTGCTCCACGGCCAGATGGACCGCGACCAGAAACAGCAGGTCATGGATGACTTCCGCAAAGGCAAAATCGATATCCTGGTCGCCACCGTCGTCATCGAAGTCGGCGTGGATGTCCCCAACGCCACCATCATGGTCATCGAACATGCCGAACGCTTCGGCCTGGCCCAGCTTCATCAGCTCCGCGGCCGCATCGGGCGCGGGTCCCAGCAGTCCTACTGCCTCCTTTTCGGCCAGGCTGCCGGCGAAATCGCCCAGCAGCGCCTCCAGATCATGGTCGAAACCAACGACGGCTTCCGCATCGCCGAAGAAGACCTGCGCCTCCGCGGTCCCGGCGAATTTTTCGGCACCGCCCAGCATGGCTTGCCAAACCTGAAAATTGCCGATATCATACGCGACCTGGATTTGCTGCGCATGGCCCGAAAAGACGCCTTTGCCCTGGCCCGCTCCGACCCGTTTTTGCGGGCCGATGCCAGCCGCCCCCTGAAAAAAATCCTCCAGGAGAAATTCGGCGACGATCTGCCCCTGGTAGATGTAGGATAAAAGTAAAAACCGGATGCTGAAAACCACCCAATATCGCCTGCTGATTGCCTTGAACGGAAGCATGATGCTTCTGGCCCTCCTCTGTTTAATCGAAGAATATGGTTTTAAAACCCTCCCTCTGCATAACTGGGTTCTGCACCTGCTGCAGATGATCTCCGTGATCGTTTTACTTATCACCCGCTATTATCTCTGGTCAATCAGCAAAGAACGCCGCTGGAAACATCTCCTCCCCGATATCATCCTGCTGGTAGTCCAGATTCTGGCCTTGCTGTTTCTCCCCCAAATGTTGCGCGAGGTGGCCCCGCCCAGCCGGATTTTCTGGTCCCTTTTCCATGTTTTCCTCCTGGCCATGGTGGTCCTCCGGGTCGCCCGTTACACCGTAACCGTCGCTTCCGGCCGCTCGCCCACCCGCGTCCTGTTCGGCAGCTTTACCTTTGTCATTTTTACCGGTGCCATTCTCCTGATGCTGCCCGCCGCCCATCGGGGCGAAACCATTTCCTTCACCGATGCCGTATTCACCGCTACCAGCGCCACCTGTGTCACCGGCCTGACGGTCCTCGATACCGCAGGCGGCTTTACCCACCTGGGCCAGACCATTATCCTGTTCCTGATCCAAATCGGCGGACTGGGAATCATGATCTTCGGCACTCTTTTCGCCTTCGTACTGGGAAATCCCCTCACCCTCCGCGAATCCGTCGCCATGAAAGATATCCTGAACGAACAGGCCCCCGGCCGCATCACCCGGCTGGTTGTCTTTATCTGCTTTTCCACCTTCCTCATCGAATTACTGGGCTTCTGCGGCCTGCTGGACATGTGGGACTCGCCCCTGCCGCTTGCGGATCGGATTTACAAGAGCATGTTTCACGCCATCAGCGCCTTTTGCAACGCCGGCTTTGCCCTTCAGCCGGATAGTCTGATCCCCTATCGCTCCTCGTTCCAGGTCTATACCGTTATTTGCCCATTGGTCGTTCTGGGAGGCCTGGGATTTCCCGTCCTGTTCAATCTATTTGACGTGATGGGCTCCCGTTTGAAAAAATTATTCCGCCCCGGCACTCGCCGCCGCGCAGAAAACATCACCCTTACTTTGCACAGCAAGATAGTCCTGATTACCACCGTCGTCCTGATTGCGGCCGGTTGGCTGCTGCTCACCCTCCTGGAACTGAACCGGCCTGACGGCTCCTCCGTCTCCATTTGGCAGGCCTGCCGCGATTCCCTGTTCAATTCCATTACTTCCCGTACAGCCGGTTTTAATACTGTTGTGATTGCCCAGCTCAGCGCCGGGGCCAAAATGCTGATGATTTTCCTGATGTATATCGGCGGCTCACCTTCCTCCACGGCCGGCGGCATCAAAACCATTACCGTTGCCATTATGACCCTGGCCATTTATTCCACCATTCGGCGGCGGGAACAGGTCCATGCCTTTCATCGCACGATTCCGGTAAACATCGTCAGGCGGGCCGCCATCCTGCTGACCGTTTACAGCCTGCTCATCTGGTTTTTTACCCTGCTGCTGACCCTTACCGAAAAAAGCCTCGGCGCCGATTTGCTCGACCTGCTCTTTGAAGTAACCTCCGCCCTCGGCACTGTCGGCCTTTCCACCGGCGTCACTGCCCATTTGACATGGGCCGGAAAATGGATCATTATCGTAGCCATGTTCATCGGCCGCCTGGGCCCCTTGAGCCTCCTGGCCGCCCTGACCTTTAATTATCGAAACATACGCTACGAATACCCCAGCGAACCTCTGGTAGTTGGATAAAATGTAGGGTGTGCATCTGGTTGCACACCCGGATTTGTAGAAAATATGGAACGACCGGTTTTGCGATTGTACAAGTTGCCATGAGTCGATACGACCAAGGCGTGTGGTGGCAC
>JAKJEP010000540.1 GCA_022705365.1 Planctomycetota bacterium
TGCTTCTCCGCCGCCCCCAGCATAAACGCGATCACCGCCATCCCCGCCAAAACCAATACCACTTTCTTCTTCATAATCAATTCTCCTGTTCTATAGTTGGTAACATTGCTCGTTTCAGCCAGTACCTCAGTACCGCCACAATATAATTCACCTGTTCTTCCGTCAGTTCCTTGCCTTTCTCGATTCGATGCCACTTCTCCAGGCATTTCCGGCAGCAGGTCCCTGTCGCGTGCTGGGCGATAAACACTGGATGATTCCGCATCGGCGTCTGCTTGCCGTCGTTGCCCGGCTCGGCCGGCCCCAGCCGCTGCCGGACAAAATCAAACGCATGCCGCTCGATCTCTGCCCATCCTTTCTCCTCCAGATATTGCCGTTCCTTCTTCCCCAGCTTAAACCGGCTGCGAAACTTCGACTCCCCCAACCGATTAAACAACGGTTCTAGATTTATCTCCTCATAGTTATCATTCATTTACTTTAGCGCTGCCCCCGCCGCCTGATAATACAAAATCATCGAACCCGGCGTCTCGGCAATCTGCACTTTAAACACCGTCAGCTCTTTCCCGCTCACCGTCTGCTTTTTCTCCGATCCCGAATAACTGACTTCGTAGGTGACATCCGGATTCACCCCCTGTAACGAAATAACCTTTTCCGGCTCCCCATTCTTCTCCCGCCGGAACAAAAACGCCATCCCGCCCTCCAAATCCGGCCGGTGGAACTGATAGCCGAACCACAGCGTAGTATCCGCCTGATGCGCAAACAGCGGATAAAAATCCCCCAGCATATACGGCCGGGCCTTCTTATACACTGCCACCGTCTTTTTGATTGCATCCTCATGTTCCGGTTCGGTAATTCCGGGGATGAGGATATTCCCGCCGGTCATGGCGCTGCGAAACGCATACGACGGCTCCAGATCAAAGGCGGCACAGCCATGCAGCGGTACCCAGCGAAACAGTCCCGCATTCTGCAACTGCTCCGCGTCCGGCTTCGGCCCGAAACATTGCATATCGCTATGCCACAGCGGCAAACCATACCGGCAGCTTTCGATATCGATCCGCCGGCCCCCGCTAGCACAATTGTCAACAATCAAGCCCGGATGCCGCCCCTGCAAATCCTCCCACATCGCGTACAATCCCATGATGTACCCGATTTCCACCATCCCCTGCCGCTCCGGCTCCTCATTCTGCCGCCAGAATTCCAGCGGCTCGATATTGTAATCCCACCGCAGCCACCCCAACTGCGCCTCGCTGATCTGCACGCCGATATAATCCGTCAGCCATTTCCGCGCCGCCGGATCGTGCAGCCCGTAAAGCTGCTTCTCCCCGTTCCGCGCCAGCAGATACTCCGGATGATCATTATAAATCCGCGTACCCGGCTGCACCCGCTCCGGCTCAAACCACAGCAGATACTCCATCCCCGCCGCCCGCGCCGCCTCCCCGATCGGCTTCAGGCCCCGCGGATACTTCGCCAGATCCGGCTCCCACGTACCTGTCCCCTCTGGAAATCCCTTCGGGTACCACTGCTGCGGGTCCATGTCCGACCAGAACACCTCGATCCCGCAGCAGTGGTACCCGAACACCGACACTCCCGCAGATCGGCGGCAAAACCAGCTCGCCCTTGCGCCGCGGAAAGACATGACTCAGCATAAACTGCCGCAGCTTGTTGTTGCCGATCAGCGGATCCTCCCCTTTCCACTCAATCGTCACGATCCGCGGAATGCGAATCTTCTCCCCCGGCCGCAGCCGAAAATGCGCGGTCTGCAAGCCCGCCCGCATGGCCAGCGACCCGTCCGCATTCCGTTCAAACTCC
>JAKJEP010000541.1 GCA_022705365.1 Planctomycetota bacterium
GTTGTCCATCGGGATTGGTAGGAAACGAAACACAGGAGCTATCCGCATAATTTTTTTCCCGGAACAAGTCGGAAGTAACAAACATGCCGCGCAGCAGGGTACCGTCATACGCCCGGAACCGAACCGGAAGGCCCTCCAGCCGGTCAAAATCCAGGGGGGCAAATAACAGGGCAGGGGGGGTATCCCGGATAATATTGAGCATCAGACGGATATATTTGTTCAAAACCGCCGCAATCCAGACTATCAGTAAAACCAGAACCAGCGGCAACCAGACATACCAGTGTATCAGAGATAGATTGGACATTTTGTTAAGCAGAATATTTGCGAATAATAACCGTGTTGTTCTGTCCACCAAAACCAAAGGAATTCGACATCGCGATCTGAACCGAAGCGGGGCGCGGCTGGTTGGGAACGTAGTCCAGGTCACATTCCGGATCGGGGTGGTGTAAATTCACGGTGGGGGGCAGGACCTGATCCCGGATGGCCAGGATGCAGGTAATCAGTTCGACCACGCCGGCGGCGGCGATGAGATGGCCCAACATGCTTTTGACGCTGCTGACCGGTACTTTAAAGGCGTGACTGCCGAAAACCGATTTGATGACCTTGGTTTCAATGGAATCGTTCTCCAGCGTGCCCGTTCCGTGGGCGCTGATGTAATCGATGTCGTGAATGGTGAGATGGGCATCCTTTAATGCCATTTGAACGGCGGCAATCCCGCCGCGGCCGTCTTCGTGCTGATCCGTGACCCGGAAGGCGTCCGCCGTGGTTCCGTAGCCGATAATCTCCGCAAGAATCGGGGCCTTGCGCTGCAGAGCGCTTTGCAGCTCTTCCAGAATGATGACGCCGGCGCCTTCAGCCAGAACGAATCCATCCCGGCTTTTATCGAAAGGGCGGGACGAGGTGGCCGGATCATCATTGCGGGTGGAAAGGGCGGTGAGCCGGTTGAAGCCGGTGACGCCCAGGGGGTGAATCATGGAGTGCGTGCCGCCGGCGATGATGAGGTCGGCATCCCCGTAGCGGATGAGTTCGAGGGCTTCGCCAATGGCCTGCGTGCTGGCGGCACAGGCGGTCAGGCAGCTCATGCAGGGGCCGCGCAGCTTGAACAGTTGAGCCAGATGGGCGCCGGGCATATTGGGTTCCTGCTCCATCTCTTTGCGGCTGTCCAGGCGTTCCAGGCCGGCTTTAGCCCATATTTTCCAATCCATGTTTTTCTGGTCGGGCTGCCAGCCGTCGGCAGTCAGCGAGATAAAGGGATCGAAATCAATTGGGCCTTCTCCGGCTCCCAAGTAAATCCCGACCCGGTCGGCGGCGGGGGCGGTGTTGGCGGATTGTTCGGGAAGCGGAAAAGGTAATTTTGCCTGCTGCCAGGCTTGATAAGCGGCACCCAGGAGGAAGCTGCTGTGGCGGCCGGCTTTCTGATGCAGATCTGCCCGGCCGGCCGGAAGAATTTTCATGTGATCATAGTTGCGCACTTCGGCGGAAAATTGGGTGGGAAAGGTTCTGGCGTCAAAGAGGGTGGTCTGAGAAATTCCGCTGCGGCCCCCCAGAACACCCTGCCACATTTGCTCGACATCAAGCCCCAGGGGTGTTACGGCTCCCATTCCTGTTATCACAACGCGTCGGGTCATATGTATCCTTTTTACCTCATCTGATTTTCAGAAAACGAAAGAAAATATCCACCGTGTTCCTTATGAATCTTTGCTGACGACCAGGGCGGCGGTTTGGCCGCCGTAGGTATAGCAGCAGGTCATCGCATGGGCCAGCGGGGTC
>JAKJEP010000542.1 GCA_022705365.1 Planctomycetota bacterium
CCCTGTCGCCCCGGGAGATTGCCGCCGTTCGCCATGAAGAGGCCAGCCGGGGGGCGGAAGTCATCGGGGCGCAGCTCATCTGGCTGGACTTTGACGATGAGTTCCTGATCGATTCGCGGGAGAGCCGGCTGCGTTTTATCGAGGCCTTTCGCATCGCCAATCCGGATGTGGTCATCTGCCACTGGCGGGAGGATTACAACCCGGACCATTCCATCTCCGGGATAATCGTGGATGAGTGCGTGCACATGCTGACGGTGCCGAATATTGTAACTGCTTCCCTGCCGGGCAATAAGATTCCGCATGTGTATTATATGGATACCATCGCGGGGGTGAATTTCGTGCCGGAGCTGTATGTGGATATTACCAGCGTATTCGAGACGAAGGTGAAAATGCTGGGGCAGCATGAAAGCCAGAATTCGTGGATGAAGGATATTTTTGGCTATGACATGAAGAGCTTTCTGGAGATACCCGCCCGGTACCGGGGCCTGCAGGCCAAATGCCCGATGGCGGAGGCGTTCCGGCCGTCCTACCGCTGGGGGAGGACCTTCATAAAGCATTATCTGCCGGGCAGTTAACGGAAACAGGCTAGTCCGGCGTCTTCCAGTTGGCGGCGGCGAAGTGGTTATTGGTATGGGTCAGGATCTGGAGCAGATGCTTTAACATGCCGTAATGATCGGCTGGGAACCACTTAATTTCCGTGCCGGCGGCGGCGGCGAGCTGGCGGGCACAATCGGGCGGTACGATGGTATCGGTGGAACCGCTGACCATCAGGAGGTCCGTTTTCCGCAGGCGGCCGGCAAAGGTCAGCGGCTCAATCGGTTCGATCATCGTAATCAGCTTTTCGCGGTCGATCCCCATTTCCGCCAGGCGCTGCTTGATCAGGTGGACCTCCCTGGCATCGGTCATCAGCACCGTGGCCAGGTCCCCGCCGGCCATAATAATGGCGGCTTTGGAGAAGCCGGTATCCACGCCGGCGGCCAGGGCGGCGATAAACCCGCCCAGGCTGACGCCGCAGATGCCCAGACGGCCGCCATCGACATTTTTCTGCCCCGCCAGCCAGCGGGCGGTCTGCCGGATGTCCAGCACCGCCTGCTCCACGGATTGAATGAGCACCTGCGGATCGTCGGTCATCTTTTCCAGTTCCCCCTTTTGCCCCTGACGCGGGCCGTAGTGGGGCAGGTACATGATGCAGGCGTGAACGCCCTGGCTGGCAAGGCTGTTGGCGATCAGCCGCGGCGCCATCATCGAACCATCCAGAACGTCCAGCAGGATCACCGCGGGGCGGGGGGAATCGCCGCCGCACTGATAATATTCGCAGTGGATGGTGTTATTAGCGGAGAACTCACCGGGAAGCGGCGAGGGGAAACTCACCTGATGCACGGAATAAAGACCGAAGGTTTTCCCGCCCTTCATCTGGTAGGCAAAGGCCTGCTGGGGGCGGCGGTACAGTTTCAACAGCTCATTTGCCCGGGGATCAGGGGAGTCCGGCAGGTCACGAACCAGATCGGCGGGGACTTCGCCCTCCGCCGCGGTC
Source organism: Planctomycetota bacterium (assembly GCA_022705365.1). Lineage (GTDB taxonomy): Bacteria > Planctomycetota > Phycisphaerae > Sedimentisphaerales > SM23-30 > JAKJEP01. The sequence goes on from JAKJEP010000542.1 coordinate 1,535, forward strand.
GGTTTCGACGGCTCGGTTGGTACGGGAGACGGCGATTGCGGCTGCTTACGCGGGGGAATCTTTGCGGCAGAATCCGCCGGCTGAGCGGGGATCATCGCCAGCAGGGTTTGGAAATTGTAGGGGTAGTAGGGCTGAAAAGCGGCGGAGTAATTTTCCTGGTCCGTCGAGGCGGCGTTGGA
>JAKJEP010000543.1 GCA_022705365.1 Planctomycetota bacterium
ATTCCAGCGCCACCGCCTGGCCGATCCCCCGGCCGGCCCCGGTAATAATCGCTATTTTATCGATAAATTTTTTGTCCATATCAAACAATACGAGCGGGCATAAGTACCCGCTCGTATCTTTAGGAAATAAACGTAACTAATCTCATCAACAAAACTTACGCTCTCCGGCGACGGATCAGGCCCAGTCCGCCCAGTCCCAGCAGCAGCATCGTAACCGGTTCGGGAACCAGTACCAGATTGGCGGTCAAGGAGGCTCTTGACTCGGCGCCGCCATCGACATAATTTGAACTGACGAAATCGAGATAGTCGCCTGCCGCAAAGGATTTTGTCAGGGAATCGCCAACGGGAACCGTATAGGCATCAGGGCCTTCGATCAGACCTTGCCAAAGGATCTCGCTGCCGTTTTTAATGACATAGACCTTTGTGTGTTGAGCGTCGGGAGCGGCATATCCAGTTCCGATGAAACTGAAATCCACATTATAGACACCGGCTTCCGGTGTTACCCGGGCAGTGGCGGCCCATGTGGTCCACGCCATCAGATTAGGTCCGGGTTGACCGCGCCAGGGATCTTTCCACCAGATTGAGCAGGTATCAGCCGTATTTGGAACTACATACGCATCCCCATCCGGGGCAGCAGTCCATAAAGCAGGATTATGTACCCCTGCGACGAAATCACCGAACTCGTCCACACCATATGCCGTCCGGTTTCTCCCGCCGAAATCCCAGGCCGCAGGATCGTCTGGGTAGATGGTCCAATCGGTAAGGGGATTGTAGTCCGTTGCCAAGGCCATGCCGGCAGAGCAGGCCACCAGTAAAATAGAAACTAACAACTTTTTCATTTTCGTTTCCTCTCTTTGACAAACACATTTTACTCGCTTTGTCAAAATATAAAAAAACCATACTTGAAACTAAAAACAACAATACACACTTCAGACACACATAAAGCTCTCATCCATTTTTAATTCTTGCCGCGATCACATCCTTTCTTTTTTCGTATAACCAGCCCGGTCTGCTCGAAAGCGCCGGGCTGGTTCCTAAACGGTAGTTTTAATTCATCACAATTATCCTTTTACCGGACATTACAACAACTGGCAATTACTGGCAGGCTCCCGGATGATCGTAACCGCATTGCAGCCATAAGCTGGCCAGTTCCGCAAATTCCGCCAGGTCGATCGTGCAGTCGCCATTGATATCCCATTCCGCTACCGGCGCCAGGCATTCAACTGCTTTGGTGGTGAAGCTCCAGACTGCACCCGCAGTCACTACCTCAGTGCCGATACCTTCATCCACGACCCAATAGTAGATGGTATTGGGATCCATCAAATCAACACCGAACGGATCGTATGAGGTATCCGTGGTCTGGGACGCCACCTGTACGGAAGGATCGCGACTGACTACCAGTGTCTCATTGGTGCTGAAATACACATCTGCCCATTCGACACCCAGCGCGTTATTCCAATCCAGAATGGCGTCATATGCGACACCGGTTACGCCGGAGGGGGCAGGACTGACCAGTTCAGCCGGGTCATAGGCCGGCCCCGTGGTGAAGGTCCAGACGTCGCCAGTGCGGAGAATAACTCCTCCCGGAGCGGCTGGCTCGGGAACCAGAACATCGACACGCCAGGCGTACTCTGTTTCCTGATCCAGCGCGATGGCTGGCGTATAACAATGC
>JAKJEP010000544.1 GCA_022705365.1 Planctomycetota bacterium
GGTGGTCGGGGCCGGAAAGGAGGCGGAAAATATGGGGGACAATCAGTCCGACGAAGCCGACGGGACCGGCCAGGGCGACGGCGGCGGAGGTCATCAGGGAGATGACGATAAAGGTTTCGGAGCGGAGGCGGCGGACGGGGACACCGCTGGAGGAGGCTACTTCATCGCCCAGGCCCAACATGTTGAAGGCGGAGGATCGCAGGAAGAGCAGCAGCCAGCCGATGAGGATGAGGCCGCCGCAGAGCAGGAGCAGTCGGGGTTTGAACCACAGCCACTGGGGGATCTGGCCCATGCCCCAGCCGATGAAATGAATCATGTCGGTCTGTTTGACGAACTGGAGGATGGTGAGGATGAGGGCGCCGTTGATGACGTTGACGATGACGCCGGAGAGGAGCAGGACGTAGGGGTCGAGGTAGCCGGCCCGCTGGGCGACGGAATAAACGACCAGGCAGGTCAGCAGGGCGCCGGCCATCGCCAGGACGGGGGTGGCGGCCCATTCGGGCATGACGGTCCAGCCGGCCAGCCAGGAGCCGGCCAGTACGCCGACGCCGGCGCCGCTGGAGATGCCCAGGACGTAGGGTTCGGCCAGGGGATTGCGCATCAGCCCTTGGAGGGCCATGCCGCCGCTAGCCAGGGCGGCACCGACCAGGGCGGCGGCGGCCAGGCGGTAAAGGCGCATGTGCCAGATTTGATTGTGCCAGATGTCCCACTGCCAGAGCTTCCAGGTGCGGGCCAGGGGGATGGAATAGTAGCCGACCAGACTGCAGGCCAGCAGAATCAGGACTGTCAGCAGGAGACAAAGAGCGAACCACTTCCAGAGTCGGGAGGCGGTGATGGGAGCGGGGGCTTTGTCGGCGGTGAGAGTCAAGGCTGGGCCTCCGGGGGGGCAAGTTCGGGGTGAATCATTTGGGCCAGTTGCATGGTGTATTCGGCCAGATGGCCGGCGGGGATAAGCCAGTCGGGGTCCGTCACCACATACACGCGGGTTTTCTTGCCGCCGGCAAAGGTAAGATCCCGCCAGTAACGCAGGGTTTCTTCGGACTGGTTCCTTTCCGCATGGCAGATCAGGACCTCGGGGTCGAGGGTGAGTATTTTTTCGAGGGAGACTTTTTTCCAGAGGTCATAATCGGCGGCCAGCAGATTGATGCCGTTGGCCCGTTCGATCATTTCATGCACAAAGGTATTGCGGCCCGCGCCGCTGGGTGCTTTGTAATCGATGACAAAGATCACCCTTCGTTTTGGCAAATCCGCGACCCTTTGCCGGACCTGGTCCAATTTTTGCAAAAAATTCTGCCGGGCCTGATTGCCGATCTCCGGCTGCTGGACTATTTCACCGATTCGCTGCATGGCAGAGGCGATATCCTGCAAATTATCAAAGCGAAAATTTTCAATCCGAATCGTAGAGTTGATCTGGCGCAGGGCGGCGAAGTTTTTTTCGGCGATCTGGGCTAAAATAATGTCCGGATGAACGGAGAGAATCGGCTCCACCTGGACATTCAGATTATCGCCTACCCTCGGCCGCTGCTGGCCCGGCGGCAACTGGCAGAAATGGGTTACACCCACTACATAGTCGCCCAGCCCCATATCGAACACAATCCGGGTGAGAGCCGGGGAATAGGTAATCAGACGCGGGTGGAGGGACGGGGAATCCGGGGA
>JAKJEP010000545.1 GCA_022705365.1 Planctomycetota bacterium
CAGGGGATGTAGCCGCGGAATATGTGATATTCTCCGGTAGCCGTCCCGATACTTTCCATCGGAACCGCTTCGCCGCGCTGGATATTGCCGTCGGAATCCACCAGCCCGTAATATAATTCCACCAGCACTTCGCTCGGATCAATGCTGCCGAGTTTGACCTGGCAGCGGACCTGTAATTTTCCACCGACGCTCAGCTCGCCCTGGGTGACAAATTCGACTTTGCCGGTGGACACTTCCGACCACCGGTCGCGGCATGGAGTTTTTCATCATGTCCGTCCAATGCCGCGGCAGACGGTCCGAAGTACGATCATAAAAACGGGGAATGACTTCCTTTTCCAGCAGATTATACAGGGCATGGGATTCGACTTCGTCTTCATAGATTTTATCCTGGTAGCTTTCTCCCTGACCGATGGCCCAGCCGGTTCCGGGGGCATATCCCTCGCACCACCAGCCGTCCAGAATGCTCAAGTTAATCCCGCCGTTGGCCAGGACTTTCCATCCCGCGCCGGGGAGTATTCAGCCATACGTCCACGCCCTGCACCAGATACCGGGCTACATTGATATCGTAATTTTCCAGGAATACCACTCGCCGGCGGAAAGGTTCTTCCCCGACATAATGCACGATCTTCCGGATAAATTCCTTGCCTTCCGTGTCCTTGGGATGGGCCTTGCCCGCAAATATAAGCTGGACGGGACGCTCTTTGTTGGAAATGATTTTTTTGAACCGTTCCATATCATGAAACAGCAGCGTGCCTCTCTTGTAGGTGGCGAATCGCCGGGCAAAACCAATCGTCAGGGCCTCCGGATCCAGAACCTCCTCCGCAATCGCGATTTCCGCCGGACTGGCGCCGCGACGAACCAATTGTGATTTCAGACTTTTTCGGGCAAATGAAACCAGCCGTTCGCGCCGGCGCTCGTGGGTACGCCATAATTCCTCGTCCGGAATTTGATCAATCTGGTTATAGATGGCGGTGTTGCTGGGCTGATCCGCCCACCCACTCCCCAGATACCGATCAAACAATTCATTCATCTCCCGGGAAATCCAACTGCGCACATGAATACCGTTGGTAATGGAGGTAATCGGCACTTCATCGACCGGAACGCCGGGCCAGGTATGCTGGCACATCTGGCGGGAAACCTCCCCATGCAATTGGCTGACCCCATTGCGATGGCTGGACAACCGCAGGGCCAGCTCGGTCATGCTAAACGATTCGTTGGTGTCGCGCGAATTGACACGGCCCAGCCCCAGGAAATCCTGCCAGCCAATGCTTAGCTGTTTACTGTACTCGCTGAAATATCTCTCCATCATGGCCGGTGAAAACGAATCGTGCCCGGCCGGGACGGGAGTATGAGTTGTAAATACATTGCCGGTTATGGCGGCTTCTTTGGCCTGGGCAAAATTCAACTGCTTTTCTTCCATTAACACCCGGATTCGTTCCAAAGCCAGAAACGCCGCATGGCCTTCATTCATATGGCAAACATACGGATCGATTCCCAGCGTTTTGATTGCCCGAAAACCGCCGATCCCCAGCAGAATTTCCTGCCGCAAACGCATTTCGTTATCCCCGCCATACAACTGGGCGGTAATCTGCCGGTCTTCTATCCGGTTGCAGCGCATGTTGGTATCCAGCAGATACA
>JAKJEP010000546.1 GCA_022705365.1 Planctomycetota bacterium
CCCGGACCGGCTTTATTGCTGGAGGACGGAGTAACGGATTCCCAGGTATCAATTGCCCTTTCCGGATTTGATCTGGCCGATTACGCCGGCAGTGCCAACCTGGTTTGGGCGGACTATCTCCTGGATTTAGCTGCTCCTATAGAGGCAACCATAACCATTAGCGGATTGGTTCCGGGAAATTCCTATAATCTGGCTGCCTACGGCAGTAATGGTGATGCCGGCTATGGAGCCGTTTGGATGGCTAACGGCAATGGTCCGCTGGATTTGCGTACTCCTAGTGCAACACAAGGAGTTATTCCAGATGTACTGTCTGATTCCAGTGGAGTGATTACCATTCAGCTAACTTCTCCTGATAGTATTATCATTGCCAATGGTTTCGAACTGGAAGGCACCTTCGTTCCGGAACCCATGACCATCGGACTTTTGAGTCTGGGCGGTCTGGCTTTGCTGCGGCGCCGCCGTTAATTTTCGGCAACAGATACGTATCCTTTGGGATATTGCGGATCATGGGGCAGGCGTAAAAACCTGCCCCATTTTTTATGCCGAGGTTTTTTGAAAAATACGAGCAATCCATAGGCTGCAAAAAGGGGGAAGAATCAAAGCCAGGGTCGAAAAAGTCTTCGATCCCTTCAGAGCTGTTTTGGATGCCAAAATCGACTTTTGACGGTACCGTCACATATAGTATTTATACCGGAAAAGTTGTTAAATATTTAAAAACTGGTTATCAAAGTTGTTGTTTTTTCCGCGGCAGATAGCAGAAAATAGGGGTATCGCGGCCCGGGCGACAAACGTTTGGGAATATGCGGTTTAGGCGGATGCCGCGGAGAAGCAGCCGAGATGTACTATTGCGGAATTGACATAGGAACAACCAACACCAAGGCGATTGTGATCGATGATGACTTGAGGATCATCAGCCGGTATCATGGGGGCAATATCTGTACGCTGCCGGGGAAAAAGACCCATGCCGGCGACTGGTATCGCAATTTTTGCCTGGCCATGGAATTTTTTGCGGAGCAGGGATGTATCAAAGACCGGCGGATCTTTTGCAGCCTGACGGGCCAGGGGGGCAGTTTTGCGATTCTGAACGGGAAGTTCCAGCCAATCAGCCGGGCCTGGCTCTGGACGGAACGAGGCCGGACGGAGATAGCCCGGAAGCTGGCGGAGGGACTGGGCGAAGCGTGGTTTTATCATACGACCGGCTGGGATGTGAGTTCTTCCCTGGTAGCAGCGAAGCTGGCGGATTGGAAGGAATGCGGGGGCCGGAAATTCGCACAAGGAAAATGGATCGGCGGTGTGCCTGAGTTTATCCTGGCCCAGCTTACCGGCCAATGGATGACCGATATAACCAATGCCCAGATTACGGGATTGTGTGATTTTGAAAAGGGCCGGTGGAGCGGGGAGATTCTGGACGCTATCGGTTTGTCTGCCGACATGTTGCCGCCGATTGTCCCGGACCTGCGGATTTTATGCGAGGATATTTCGACGCCGTGGGGGACTCTGACGTTTGGGACCAGTTCGCACGATCAATATGCGGCCATGAAGGCAGCGGGTCTGGAAGCGGATCGAAGCATGCTGCTGGCGACGGGAACCGCGTGGGTCATCAACCGGAAGACGAGCCGGCCGGTTTTTG
>JAKJEP010000547.1 GCA_022705365.1 Planctomycetota bacterium
CCCGTAACGGGGAAACCGGGGTGTCCTTAAATCCGCGCATAAGAACGACCTTCAGCCTCAATGTGGCATCCGAAGTGGCCCACAACCGCAGCCAAATCAGGCTCTTCCGCGGCAGCACCAGGGTACCCATCATTGTCAGCGCACGTAGTGGGTTTACAAATCGCCGCAATCTCTTTATCAGGCCGAGAAACCCACTTCTGCCCGACACCGAGTACAGACTAGTCCTTTTGCCCGGCTTGCGGGCCCGCAACGGCAACACGCTGGGGGAAACCGTGATCATCAGATTCAGGACCAGGAGGAGTATGACTCCGCAGGAATAGCTGCGCATCAGGAAGGGGATTTAGATTCCAGACATTGTCGGGAGCGCCCGGCCAGGGGCTGTGTTCGCTGAACACGGCCCTTAACCTGTGCAAACAGGGCACGGAAGCTGTGGGGACTGTGTCCCCTGCTTCCAGCTCCACAACTTTTTGAGGAGGATCAGGATGAAAATACGGGATGAGTACGCGGACTGGGCGGCCAGTTACGGCAAGGCTGAGGCATTGACCAGAATTTATCCCACCGAAAAGACTTTCTTGCAAAAAGTGTTCGACAAATACCAGGTGAAGTCCGCCCTGGACTGCGCCTGCGGTACCGGTCCCCACCTGCGCCTGCTGGCCCGGATGGACATCGAGGTTTACGGCAGTGACCTTTCTGAGGCGATGCTGAAGGTATGCCGGCCCCAGCTGGCCCACAGCGGCATCCGGGCTACCACCAAGCGGGTCGATTACCGCTGCCTGGAACAGGCGTGGAGCCGCCAGTTCGATGCCATTCTGTGCATGAATCAGTCTATCGCCCATATGCACACCCGGGAGGATTTGCTCACCGCCTTCCGGTCCATGCACGCCCGCCTCAAGGACGGCGGCATCTTGATAATGACCTCGGGTACCACCCATCTCACGCTGGAAGAAGGGCGGCGCTTCGATCTGGTGGACAACAACCGCGATTTCACCCGGATCTTGGTGCGTGACCGGGAGGACGGTTTCCAAACCTACCATTACCTCGAGGTCTATCACAGCAGCCGGCGGGATGAGATGGTCACCCACAGTGTGCGCCTGCGCATCATCCTGGATGACGAATACCGGGAGCTCCTGGACCAGGCCGGCTTCAGCCAGGTCCACATTTATGGCGGATTCGATATGGCCCCCTATGACCGGAAGCAGTCGCGGCGATTGATCGTGGTGGCGGAGAAATAAAAGCGGCCATCAACTGGGAACGAGTCCCAAGTTATTCTGGAAAAATATCCGGGGATGCCGGGCCAGGATGCCGTCCACGGGGCACTACGCCCGGATGGGGAAGCTACGGATATCAACAGGCGGCAGTAAATCTTAAACAGAAAAAGAGGATTTATGAGATGAGTGTCGAATGGTGATAGACGGCCTGTTGCTTTCGGACATTGCATCCGGTCGTAAAGCACAAGGGCGCGGGCTCTTGTGCTTTGTCTTCTCATTGTAATATGGTCGCGGTCACCTGGAGCCTGGAGGTATGGTGACCTAACCACCTTTCCCCCGGGCGTTGCTGGAAACGGCAGCGCTCGTTTGTTTTTATGAAACGGGGACAGGCCCACGTTTTATTGCCTTAGAGCACCGAAG
>JAKJEP010000548.1 GCA_022705365.1 Planctomycetota bacterium
AGACCCTGTTACATTTTTAACTACAACATTAAGCGTTACCACTGGTGATACGATAGATTTCATGGTGGGTCCGCATGGTCCGGAAAATTTGGGAGGTACGGACTGGAATGCTGTTTCTATTACCATCAGTGACAGTTGCACTACCCAGCTTCCGATGGACTTCAACTGGGACTGTTATGTGAATCTGGAGGATCTGGCTATTATGGCTGGCGATTGGCTCACCTGCAACGATCCCCAGGGACCGAATTGTACGCCTCCCATCGTCCCCACCGTGCTACGGGTCGATTTCAATGGATATTACAGTTACAATGAGCCTAATAATGCCCTGTGGACGTACGAAGGGCCGGGTCTGCTGGGCAGCGGGACCTTCTGGAACGGATTGGAGGTATCCTACTTGACTCCCAATACGATTTCCGCGATTTATCCCGGCCCCGGCTTATTGCTGGATGACGGCGTAACGGATTCCGGGATTACGATTACTCTGGCCGGCAATGAATATGGTGATCGAGCGGATAGCAGCCCAGATAAATTGCTGGCGGATTATCTCCTGGGTTATCATCCGGGCATGATGCCGCCGGATCCCAATATCATCATTACGATTAGCGGCTTGATTCCCGGTAATTCCTACCGGCTGGCCGGATATGGCGACAATGCTGGCGGTAATGTAGGTGGTATCTGGACTGCCAATGGTGTTGGTCCGCTGGATTTAACCGCTGAAACAGGGACAGACAACGGTATTCTCGAAAACGTCATTGCGGATGAAAAGGGACAGATCGTTGTCGAAATTGCGGAAGATCCTATCGGCAATCTTCACTACACGGTGGTCAACGGCCTGGAATTGGAGGGCACCTTTACTGCCACACCCGTGCGGTCCTGTCAATCGAATGATGTTTATGAGGAGTTTGATTTCAATGAGGACTGCTATGTGAATCTGGGAGATTTCGCGGACTTTGCCCAAAGCTGGCTGGACTGCAATAATCCCATTGATCTAAGTTGTGAACAGTAACCAATAGGCAGTGTTTATCATCCGGCCCGGCTGGACCTCCGGTCGGGCCGGAGTATCCTCAAGCAAAAGGAATTGTACCATGAAAGCCAGAAGAAAAAGAGGCTTTACATTGGTGGAGCTATTAGTGGTGATCGCCATTATCGGCATCCTGGTTTCTATTTTGCTGCCGTCGTTATCGAAGGCTCGGGAGATTGCCCGACGGAGCGTCTGTGCGGCCAATCTGCACCGCTGGGGGGTGTCGATTCATGCCTATGTCTGGGATGGAGACGGAAAGATTCCGGAGAGTACCTGGCTAGTTAGTCCTGATTGCATACTTCCGAATGGTATGTGGGTAGAAAATCATTTTGGGCACTCGGCCAAAGCAGATGGAATTTGGTCCCTGGCCTTGATGAAAGAATATATCGAAGGCATTAATTGGACCAACCATACCCTGGAGCAATCAGGTTTATTATGCCCTTGCGCCCCGATTTATAGCGAAACTTGTAAAATTCATTGGGAAGCATTTGGTTATATGCATACTTCATATAGCTACTTTGGCCAGGTGAGCAAGTGGATCGATGGGCAGTCTTCCTCGAATACCCGAACCCGGGAGTTGCTGGGGTATTT
>JAKJEP010000549.1 GCA_022705365.1 Planctomycetota bacterium
TCAGCCTAACCGTTACAAATTATCAAATTTCTTACCCATCTTCCCAAATATCTTACCCAACCGTTACAATCGTTATAATCCCTACTTTATTATCGGACCATCACTTTCCACGCAAAATAAGCACTTACATCAATTTCCTCAAATCAAAAATAACGACTTACGACAATTCCCCCAGCCCAAAATCAAAGACTTACATCAATTCTCGAAAACCAAAAATAAGCACTTATGAAAAAATGGAAGGATAAAAACTCACAATTTCCAGCTATCCCAAACCATCCAAAATATACGAATCTGCCCGGTAATAGTGAATCTATAACCCCACAATCTCAAAAAACCGCATTTTTAGAGCAAAAACAGGGTCATATGGGAACTGGGCAGAGGCGGATTTGAACCGCCGACACATGGATTTTCAGTCCATTGCTCTACCAACTGAGCTATCTACCCGCTTAAACTGCCTCGGCTGCACTGTTTAAGGTATATTCAGAATAACCTATCGGCAAAATATTGCAAGCATATTCACAAAAAGATTCACATCCTTTCATAATACCATTTATTACAATTAGTTATATTCATATTAGAACCGGGGGCAAACAGCCTTGACGTATGCAAAACTATCAATCATAATGGTCTTACTGGTTCTGAAATCTCCAAAATCCGAACGTAAAGGTACTTACATGAAAAACATCGGTTTGGTTCTTGTGCTTGTAATTGCTTTATTTTCATATGGTTGCGAAAACGCCGGCACCGCCCGCCCGGAAACGGAATTAACCGCCCTCCGCCAGGAAATCCAGGCCCTGCGTGCCGATATGCAAAAAGTGAAAACCGACCTCGACGAACTTAAAACCGGCGCAAAAAACCTAACTCCTTCCCCCAGAAGGAGTTCCGACACAACCATCTACGACATTCCCATCGGCGCATCCCCCGTGCGGGGTAATCCCGCAGCCGCTGTCACCATCGTCGAGTTTGCGGATATGCAGTGCCCCTACTGTATTCGCGAAAATCCCAAACTCAACCAAATCCTCCAGGAATTCCCCGACCAGGTCCGCCTGGTTTTCAAACATTTCCCCCTCAATTTTCACAAAAAAGCCCTTCCGATCCATGCCGCCCTGGAGCTGGCACAGCAGGAAAAAGGGGCCGAAGCATTCTGGCAGATGCACGATCTGATTATGGCCAGCCCGAAGAGCATGGAAATAAACGATTTACGCATTTATGCGGAGATGCTGCAGCTCGACATGGAAAACTTTGACAAACTGATGGCGGATCCTGAGCAGATGAATCAAATGCTCCAGACCGATCTGGCGGAAGCCCGGCGCTGCAAGGTTCGCGGCACTCCCACAATCCTGCTAAATGGCCTGAAACTCACCGACCGGAGTGTCGAAGGCTATCGGAACCGTATCCAGGAAATTCTAAACCGCCCCCCGACAGATCCGGCCTCTTCTCAACCGTAATCTACCCAGCTTCTATTTTATTTTCCGGATATTTTATTCGGTTTCAAATCTATAAACAAACCGCCCATCTGGGGCCGCGTCGCCGTTGACATAGTATTCCATAACATCGCCGGGATTGGGGCAATTATCCAGCCATTTGAAGTCCAGTT
>JAKJEP010000054.1 GCA_022705365.1 Planctomycetota bacterium
CACCCGCCAATAATAGGTCTGCCCCGCTACCAGATCGCCGGGATTATAGGTTGTCCCGGTTTGGTTCCCCCGGAAAACCAAAGCACCATTCAGCCAGTCCCCGGTCAGCAGCGAAAAGTCGAGCAAATTGACATCCGGCCCACCGGTGCCGTTGGCCGTGGAAAATACTTCCCCCGGGACCGTCAGCCATTGATTGATGAGAATCAGGAAATCATCCATATCGACCCGGCCATCGAGATTAAAATCACCCGGGGTACGGCCGGCGTCGCTGATTGCCAGATCATCCGTACCGAAATAGACATCATGGGAAAGGGCATCATCACCGGGCAGCCAGCTCAGCAGGGCAGCGGGCAAAACATGCCTTGCCCCATCGTGCGGGGAGGGATTCCAAGACTGCTCTCGTGCAATTTTAATCGATATATTGGCGTCGATATAGGTGTGCGTGTTATTGTCGCCCGAATAATTATCGTTTCGTTTTATGATAAAATCAATCGTATCCCCTGCGGCAATGGTGATTCCCGGCAAAGAAAAAGGACGTACGATCTCCGGGGTGGTACCGCTGCTGGCCTGACTGAACAGAGCCGAACCATTATGGATCACCCACACATCCGTGTTCCCGGGATTCAGCGGGATAAAAGAGCCGGTAATCGCCGCCTCCATAGCTGACGGCGCGGTCCACCGCAGAACCGAATACACCGAATAGGCCTCGCCGCTGCCTGGTTCATAGACATTGTCATCGCCGGTGATATAGTTTGCGGCCGCCAGGATACACTGGCCCGCGCTGTATCCTCCGTGCGGTGTGGTGCTGTCGTCAGGATTGCCGCCGGCACCGGGATTAAAATGGTCTGATAGCGGTGTATGCCAGACGAAGCTTTCTCCGCCAATCCAGGTGTTAAACAGGGTTTGATTGCCGAGAGAATAGCTCCAGCCCATAGACCAGGGGCCAACCACAGGGCTGTTCGCCGGCCAACCGCCGGCGCTGGCCAGGTCGCTGTTGAGATTCCACACCTGGACCGGTTCGGGATTTCCCAGGGCGGTTACCGCCCCAATACGCGGGCTATAACCAGCAGTCCAATCCCCCAGACGATAATCCACCGTGGTGACATTGGTGAAGCTGCCGGTTACACATGCGTAATCCCACCAGTTCATGACATCCGCGGAAAGCCCCCAATTATACGCCGGATCTCCATAGACCATCCAAGGTCCGTCATTAATACGAAAAGAGGGTTCATTCCCGAAACGATCGGAGCCGGCACCGACGCCGGAAAAATCGGCGATGATGCCGACTTCGGTAAGATTAACAGGGGTGCTGAACGTCAGACGCATAACCTGCTGTTCATCCGGTGTGCCGTCGTTCCAGATTAATACCTCATTGTCATTATAACCCGACTGCGGATACATGGGAACGGAAACGGCGCCGTTGCCATACGTTCCGGCCACATTCATATTTACGACACTAGTGCCGGGCAGTACCGGGTGATAGGCCGCCCCGCCGAGGTTACTCATGGTGCCGGTCGGGGCGACATTATCGGTGACAAAGGCGATATCGGCGTAGTACGCCTGGCTGGCAGAGATACAGAACAAAACCAAACACAAAAGGGGAAAAAAGGCCTTGCTTCTCACTGAGATAACTCCTTTGCTTTTGGATGCTGGAAGCACCGTTTTCGTTTCTGGATGACACTGCCTGAGTATAGCATTTATTCTGGCGATTGTCGACAATTTTATGGGTAAAAAAAGGATTTTTTGCGGAAAAGAACGGCTATGTTTTCTAACTAACTGGTATTACTTCAATTACCGCAGCGTCTTTTCCTTCCAGGGTTGCGGAAATTTCCAGGGTATCGCCCTGCCGGCGGCTGGCGGCGGCGCCCCGGATTTCGTACTGGGATTGAGGGGATAAGCCGACCTGGGATAGTTCTACGGTAAAAGTTTTGGTTTCGGGGTTTTCGGCCAGATTGAAGCAGTTGATGACGGCGGCGTTCTTTTTCGGAAGGGTGTGAACGTGAATCATCTCGTCCAGGCCGAAGAATTCACCCCGGGTGAAGAAAGGCTTCAGCCGCAGGTAGGTCTGCATGGCGTTCTTATGGGCCTGCCAGATATTTTCGTCGGGGTGTTTGCCGCCGACGCCCAGATAACGGATGGTGGAGGCGTTCCACCAGAAGACCAGGGCGTTGGCATTATCGGTTTTCAGATTGATATGCAGGTAGAAGGGAACGCTGTAGGCCAGGTTCAGGTAGTACAGGGCGATGGACTCGCCGCTCATTAGATTGGCCATCGGGTCCCACATATATTCAAAGGCCCAGAGGGCATCGTGGGCGAAGGGTTTGGTGTAGAGAAAATAGGTCGGAACATACCGGAAAGAACACGGGCCGGCCATCAAGTCATGAATCTCAATCAGGACGTCCGGATACTGCCGCTTGATCTCCTGAATCATCTTGAAATAGCCCATAACATGCTCGTGGCGGGTGTAGGGAATCCGATGGCCGTGGGAGGGATCGCAGCAGGGGCCGGAAAACTGGGTGCCGTCAATCAAAAAGAATTTGACGCCGTTTTGGGCCAGTTCCAGAAAATGCTTTACTTTGACGTCCAGATAGGCGGGGGAACCGCTGCAAAGGAGAGGCCGGGTTTTTTGGTGTTCCGGCGGGCCCCAGTTGTAAAAATAGTCAATGATTTTGCCGTTTTCGTCGCGGCGGAGGGCATCTTTGGTATATTTATCGGGTTCGACAAAGGAAGGCGGACCTTCCGCCAGAGGGGTCCAGAGGCCAATATACTGGATGCCGTAATCCGTTTGTATCATTTTGATGAAATCCTGAACAGTTCCCAGCCGTTCCGTGTCCCACACCGTACTGCAGCAGGCGGTATCCCAACCGGGATCCATATAGAAAAGCTCACAGCCCAGTTCCGCCGCCTTGGCCGCCTCGATTCGCATGTCCTCTATCCGATAATACTGCCGGGCCATGGCAGGCCAGACATTGGGGTCCTGCACGGAGGCGGCGATATTGCCGAAAAACTGGTTGTCGTACAATTCGTTCCAGTGCACCGGCGGATTAAATCCCTTCGGCGTGCGATTGCCTTGATCTTCCATGAAACGGCGGAAGGCAGAATAGGATTCGCGCCATTCACCCTCCACGATCTCCAGGTGGGTCATGCCGAAACGGAAGGTCTCGCCGGGTTCCAGGGCCGCGGCCGCTTCCGGATCACCCACCCGCCACAGGCCGGCGCCGGCCAAACGCAGGACCGGTTCCGCCTGCTTCAAGGGCTTAAGCAGCGACCATTCCATCGCTTCGTTGTTATACTTGATAATCAGCAGGGAATTGCCGTTCTGATACCACACCCAGCCTTCCGAACCCCAGGAATCATTGCGGCTGCCGGTATGGGGAAAGCCCCGGCTGTTCTCAAAGGTAATCTGTTCGACATCCAGCGTGAACAAATCCGTCATACTATAATCACAGAGACGCCGGGTGACGGTATCCTTGCGGAAGGGGACGGCGCTGAAGCGGCTTTCGGCTTTTTGGGCCGCTTCGTCAGCGGCTGGGGTGTGCTTTTTAGCGAACCCGCAGGCGAATTGGGAGGTATCCAGCAGGGTTTGGCCGGGGTTGCTGATGGTAATCTCCTCCCAAAGGACATCCGGCTGCTGGGCGGGCAGGGTGAATTCCTGGGCAATCATCATTTCGCCCAGCCGGCCGCGGAAGATGACTACCTGATTGCCGTTTTCCCTCCGGATAATCTCCGGCGCGCCGATCAGGGCGGGGAATTTTCCGCCGGGCCAGATGTAATCAGAATCGGCATATACCCGGCCGGTCCGGGTATCGCGCAGCGAGTTGGCATTCAGGCCCGGCTGGGTGTCCACTTTCAGTTCCAAGCGGCCGCTGGTGATGATAACCTGACCCGTGGCCGGATCGCAGGTTATCGCCGCCTCAGCCCCGGCGTTAGCTGAGAAGCAGGCCCATAAGGCGGAGGTTACTATCAAACAAGCCAGGAGAAGATTCCGTGAACTGTGCCGTTTCATAGGTTTTCCTTTCGGGTATCAGAATTTTGGTATAAGCTCCAGTAATTGGGTGCCTTGAGCGGGAATCTCTACTTTGACTTCCATTGTGCTGCCCTCCTGCTTACAACCGGCGGCACCCCGGATTTCATATTGGGATTGGGGTGATAAGCCTACTTCCGTAAGCGGGATGGTGAACGTCTGGGTTTCGGGGGTTTCGGCCAGATTGAAGCAGTTAATGACGGCGGCATTTTTTCCCTCCAGGGTGTGGACATGAATCATCTCGTCCAGGCCGTAGAATTCGCCCTGGGTGAAGAAGGGCTTGAGCCGCAGGTAGGCCTGCATGGCGTCCTTGTGCGCCTGCCAGACTTTCTCGTCGGGGTGTTTGCCGCCGACGCCCAGATGGCGGCAGAGGCTGGCGTTCCACCAGAACATCACCGCATTGGCATTGTCGCCTTTTAAATTTACATGAATGTACAGCGGCAGGTCGTATCCCAGGTTATAATAATATAAGGCCACGGAACGCCGGGACAGCAAATCCGTCATGGGGTCCCACATAAATTCAAAGGCCCAGACATCGTTAAAGGTCTGGTCATTTTGCAGATAATAAGTCGGCACGTAGTTGAACCCGCCCGCACCGGCGATCATATCATGCATTTCAATAATCAGGTCGGGATATTTTTCATGCACTTTCCGTCCCAGGTCGGCACACCTGCGCATATGAGCCTCCCGAGTATAGGGTACTACATGGCCGTGGCTCTGAACCGTGCAGGGGCCGGTGAAATTGGGGCCATCGAACATGAAATACACCACGCCCGCCTCCGCCAGTTTCAGCAGACGTTCCAGTTTGATCGTGAACCACTCGGATCCGCTGCAAATAGTCTGGGGGTACTGGTTCCAGCGAGGGGTTCTATAGGTATTGCCCTGGGCGTCTCGAGCCAGAACGGAGGAGGAATAGCCTTCCGGCTTGTTCCACCAGGCCAGCGGGGTATGCAGGGAAACCTTCAGGCCGTATTTGTCCTGCATGAGTTTGCAGAATTCCGCACAGGTCAGCAGCCGGTCCTCCGCCCACAGGGTGGAACCCTGCATGGTATCCCAGCCGGGATCCAGGTACAGCGCCTCGCAGCCGACCTCCCGGGCCTTGGCCGCCTCTTCTTCCATATGCTCCAGGCGGTACATCTTGTCGCGGTTTTCCAGGCTTTCCGGGTCGGTCCACCACAGGGGATTATCATACAGCTCATTCCAGTGCACCGGCGGATTGAAGTCTTTCGGGAAGCGATGGCCTTTCTCCGCCATAAACTGCCGGAATTGATAAAAGCCTGCCTTCCAATCGCCGGTATAGCGGATATAACGGGTTACGCCCATCCGTACCACAGCACCCGGGGCGATCCGCAGGGCCGCTTCCGGGTCCCCATGCCAGGCGCCGCAGCCGCCAAAACGCAGCGCCTTGCCGTCGGCATCCCCCTCCCCGGATTTTTCCACCGTATCGAGTATCGAATGCTCCATCAGGTCCTGACTGTACTTGATGATCACGATGCCCTGATCCCCTGCGGTCCAGACCCAGCCCTCGGAACCCAATACGTAGGTGGCCAATGGTTCAAATAATTGACCGTTATCAAAATGAAGCTCATGAGGTTTTTCCACAACGTCGGTGAAGCTGAAATCCTTATGGCCGAACGGAATGGCAATCCCTTTCAGATAAGGAACCGCCAGAAAACGGGTTTCCGCGATCGGAGTCGCGGCCTGCGTGCCATCCTGGCTGCTGCGGACGAAGCCGCAGCGGATACGGGGATGGACGGAATTGGGCTTGTCATCCGCCAACTCTAACTCCTTTTCGCCGGTATTCTGCACTGTGATTTGTTCTTCAAACCAGTCGGCCCTGGGAAAGCGAAACAGGTGTTCCACTTTCAAATCCCCGCTCTGGCCGGTGAAAATGATTTCCTGCCCGCCATCTGGCAGGGAACGGCTCACCTGGTTCACATTCACGGGACGGCCAAAACCATAGGAATAATCGCCGTCCGCCAATATCCCATCCGGCCGGCGGCATTCCAGAGAGTAGGGATTCAGGCCGTTCTGGGTGGATACTTTTAATTGAAATGCTTCATTCCGCAGCAGGAATTCGGTTTGCTCCGAAGCAGCCGGCAAACTATCGCAACTGGTTAATAGAAAACCATATATACCGATACACAGAAACAGCAAATTTTTCATATTCTTTCCTTTTGCCAGTCTGTTTTTATAAATAAACTATTTGCCGGATTTCACTTCCAGAACGGCGGCGTCCCGGCCGGCCAGTTCCACCTTTACTTCCATCTGGTCGCCATCCTGTTTAAAGGATGAAGCGCCCTTGATTTCATATTTTGCATTCGCAGACAATCCCATTTGGGAAAGGTTAAACGTAAAGGTTTTGGTTTCCGGGGTTTCGGCCAGATTGAAGCAGTTGATGACGGCGGCATTTTTTTCTTTCAGGGTGTGGACATGAATCATCTCGTCCAGTCCGTAAAATTCCCCCTGCGTGAAGAAGGGTTTCAGCCGCAGATAGGTCTGCATGGCGTCCTTGTGTGCCTGCCAGACATTTTCGTCCGGGTGTTTGCCGCCGACGCCCAGATGGCGGCAGAGGCTGGCGTTCCACCAGAAGACCAGGGCATTGGCATTATCGTCCTTTAAATTAATATGCAGATAAATCGGGATGTTATAGGCCAGGTTGGTGTAATAGAGCATGGTGGAATCGCCCGATAATAAATTTCCCATCGGTCCCCACATATATTCATACCCCCACAGCTCAAAGGTTGCCGGCCGGGCATGGCAGAAATAGATCGGGGTATAACGTTCGGAACTTGGTCCCAGGACCGGGTCATGCAGTTCGATCAGGGTTTCGGGATACTGCCGCATTACCTCTGCCAGTATTCCATAATATCCCATGACGTGCTCGTGACGGGTCAGGGGGATTGAATGGCCGTGGGAAGAATCGTAACAGGGGCCGGTGTACTGGGAGCCGTCGAACATCAGGAACTTGGCTCCATCCTCACAGAGTTTGAGCATCTGTTTGAGCTTCACATCATGAAAGGCGGGGGAATAGCTGCAGATGACCGGCTGGGCCTCGTGCTGATCCGGCGAGCCGGCCTGCCACAGGAAGGTAATCACGTTGCCATTCTCGTCCAGCCGCGCTACATCGACGGAATAGGGTTTCGGATCGGTATAACCGGGCGGGGTATGGGCCAGGGCGCACCACAGGCCCAGGTGCTGAATCCCGTACTCCTGCCGCAGCATCTTGATGAAATCCCGCTGGGTACCCAGCCGCGCTTCGTCCCAGACGAAATGCGAGGGGCCCGTATCCCAGCCGGGGTCCAAATACAGGCACTCGCAGCCCAGCTCACTGGCCTTGGCGGCTTCGGCTTTCATATGATCCAGGGTGTAATATTTTTTCTGCGTTTCCTTTACAAAGCTCGGTTGTTGAAACGCTCCGGCCGTTACCTTGAAATAGTATTCATTGTCATACAATTCATTCCAGTGCACGGGCGGGTTGTAATCATTCGGCAGGGCGTGACCCTGGCCGTCCATGAAGGCGCGATGGGCGTAAAAGGCATCCTTCCAGTCACCGTCCAGGACTTCGAAGCGGGTGATACCGAAGGTGAAGGCCTGGCCGGGCTTTAAGCTGGCGGCCCGTTCGGGATCGCCGCGGCCCCAGAGACCGCAGCCGCCGAAACGCAGAGCGGCCTTCTCATTTTCCGGCTTGACCACCTCCAGCAGCGACCACTCCATGTCGTCATTGTTGTACTTGGTAATCAAGAGGGTATTTTGCCCCTGGCTCCAGGCCCAGCCTTCCGAGCCCCAGACGGTGCCGGCGGCGGCTGGGATCATATCGGCGGGGGTGAAATCACGCACCAGGGAATGATAGCGGCGGAAGGGAATGTAGCAGAATTGGCTCCGCAGGGCTTCGGCATCGTCTGTCAGGCGGCGGGCAAAGCCGCAGGCAAAACGGGAAGTATCCAGCAGGCTGGTGCCGGGATTGGTGATGGTAATTTTTTCCAGGATGACTCCGGGTTTCCCTTGCGGTATGGTAAACTGCTGGGAAATCAGCAAGTCTGCCAGTTTGCCGTTGAGGATGATGGCCTTGCCGCCTTCCGGCAGTGTTTTTATAACCGGTTTGCTCCACAATTGCGGGAACGTGCCGCCCGGCCAGAGATAATCCCCGTCCGCATAGACCCGCCCGGTTTGGGTATCCCGCAGGCGATGGGCATTGATCCCATCCTTCGTCTGGACCACCAGTTCCAGCCGGCCGCTGACCAGGACTGCCTGACCGGTCGGTTCATCCCATTGGATGGATTGCCCCGGCGTCAGTCCGCAAAAAACCATAGTAAGACCGATTGTGATTAGCTGAAGTACCCATTTGGACATTTTAGAACCTCCGTTATGTAAATAAGGTTTTGCTGTTCTGCCAAACACCTTTATTAGTATAGTCGATTGTCGACTCATAGCAAGAGAATTTATGAAATCTATGGATAAAATTTATCCGCAGTTTACTTGTTGTAGTAATCCTGCAGAGCTTTCACCTGCCAGTTGTCCTTTTGGAGGGCGGTGATGGCGGTAACGGCCGCCGTTGCGCCGGTAAGGGTGGTGACGATCGGGATCTGGTGCATCACCGCGCTGGCGCGAACCTTGCCTTCATCGGTGGCCAGGCCTTTGCGGGTGGGAGTGTTGATGATCAGGGCCACATCCTGATTTTTGATATAGTCGGTGATGTTGGGCCGGCCTTCCACGATTTTCTTGAGAATAGTGTTGGGCACACCCTGGGCGGCCAGATAGGTTCCGGTGCCGCTGGTGCACAGCAGCGTAAAACCCAGTTTTACCAGGCGGGCGGCGATTTGGGCGGCCTGCGGCTTGTCCTCCGCCCGCACGGAAAAGAAGACATTCCCCTTCCGCGGCAGCGGGGTCCCCACCGCCATCTGGCTTTTGGCAAAGGCCAGGGCAAAGGTTTCGTCGATTCCCATCACTTCGCCGGTGCTGCGCATCTCCGGCCCCAGGATCACATCCACGCCCGGAAACTTGGTGAAGGGAAAGACGCTTTCCTTGACGCTGGTATATTGAGGGACATATTCCTGGGTGACTCCCAGTTCCTGCAGGGTCCAGCCCGCCATGACCTTAGCGGCCAGCTTGGCCCAGGGAATCCCGGTGGCCTTACTCACAAACGGGATCGTCCGGGAGGCCCGCGGGTTTACCTCCAGCACATAGACCTGGCCGTCCTTGATGGCATACTGCACGTTCATCAGGCCGCACACGTTTAAGCCTTTGGCCAGTTTGATCGTCTGTTCGTGGATTTCCGCCACGATTTTTTTGTCCAGCGAATACGGCGGCAGGGCACAGGCCGAATCGCCGCTGTGAATCCCCGCCTCCTCGATATGTTCCATGATCCCGCAGACCAGAACCGTTTTTCCGTCGGAGATGGCATCGGCATCTACTTCGGTGGCCATATCCAGAAATTTATCAATCAGTACCGGATGATCCCGGCCCACCGTGGAGGCGTCCACCGCTTTTTCCATGTACCGTTCGAGCTGGGACTGATCTGCGACAATCTCCATGGCCCGACCGCCCAGGACATAGCTGGGCCGCACCAGCACGGGATAGCCGATGCGCTCGGCGATGTCTTTGGCCTGCTGGATGGTGGTGGCGGTATCGTTGTCCGGCTGGCGCAGGCCCAGTTTCCGCATAAGATGCGAAAACCGCTTGCGGTCTTCCGCCAGGTCGATATCATCCACACTGGTACCGATAATCGGCACGCCCGCCTCGCAGAGACCCCGTGAGAGATTCAGCGGTGTCTGTCCGCCAAACTGGACAATCACGCCATAGAGGGTATCACCCAGCTTCTGACAGATGTTCAGGACGTCCTCATGCGTCAGCGGCTCAAAGAACAGCATGTCGCTGGTATCGTAATCGGTACTGACCGTCTCGGGATTGCTGTTGACCATGATCGCCTCGAAACCCATCTCGCGGGCGGCAAAGGCGGCATGGACGCAGCAGTAATCAAATTCGATGCCCTGGCCGATGCGGTTGGGACCTCCGCCCAGAATCATGATTTTCTTTTTGCTTGTAACCCGGATCTCATCATCTAACTGGAGTGACGAAGTGCCGTCCGGGCTGATCTTCTCAAATGGGGTTTCATAGGTCGAATAATAATACGGAGTATAGGCCTCAAACTCCGCCGCACAGGTATCGACCAGTTTATAACCCGGTTCGATGTGATTGCGGCGGCATTGCCGGCGGACCTGGTCGATCGTTACACCATAGAGAAATGCCAACTGATAATCGCTATAGCCCCATTGTTTGGCCTGCCGCAGGGTTGGTATCGGGAGGTCCTCCAGGGTGGAATATTTCGCCAGTTCCCCTTCAAAGTCAATCAATTCCCTGACATTGGCCAGAAACCACGGATCGATTTTCGTCAGTTCATACACCTGTTCCACCGTCCAGCCCATCTTGAAGGCATAGCGGATATAGTACAGCCGGCCCTGGCAGGGCTGAATCAGTTTGCGGCGCAGATGCGGCTCCGGGATGGGATAGGTGGTCCGCAGCGGCCCGCTGTCCCCCTCGCGGTGAAGCTGCTCCCGGCTGTGATTGTCCAGACCCCGGATATGCCGCAGCCATTTATCATTGGGGTCCAGGCCCAGGCCGAAGCGTTTCACTTCCATCGACCGGATTCCCTTTTGCAGGGCTTCTTTAAAGGTCCGGCCGATACTCATGGCCTCGCCCACGCTTTTCATCTGGGTGGTCAGGGTTTCGTCCGCTTCGGGGAACTTTTCAAAGGTCCAGCGCGGAATTTTCACCACGCAGTAATCAATGGTCGGTTCAAAACAGGCGGGGGTCTCCCGGGTAATGTCGTTGGAAATCTCATCGAGGGTATAACCGCAGGCCAGTTTGGCGGCGATTTTGGCAATGGGGAAGCCCGTGGCCTTGCTGGCCAGGGCCGAACTGCGGGAGACCCGCGGGTTCATCTCCACCACTACCATATCGCCGTTATCCGGATTGATCGCAAACTGAATATTGGAACCGCCGGTTTCTACGCCGATCTCGCGGATAATCGCCATGGCGGCATCGCGCATCAACTGGTATTCCTTATCGGTGAGAGTCTGGGCCGGGGCGACCGTGATGGAATCGCCGGTATGCACTCCCATCGGGTCGAAATTTTCAATCGAGCAGACAATCACCACATTGTCCAGCTTGTCCCGCATGACCTCCAGTTCGTATTCTTTCCACCCGATTACCGACTGTTCTATCTGGATTTGGTGGATCATGGAATATTCCAGCCCCCGGGCGCAGATTTCCTCGAATTCCTTACGGTTATAGGCGATTCCGCCGCCGGTACCGCCGAGGGTGAAGGCTGGCCGGATGATGGCGGGCAGTCCGATAACCTCCAGGGCTTCTATCGCCTGCTGGAGGTTGAACGCCATACGGCTGCGGGGCATTTTCAGCCCCAGCCGCAGCATCGCTTTGGCAAAGAGCTTACGGTCCTCCGCCTTGTGAATCACTTCACGATTCGCCCCGATCATCTCCACGTTGTACTCATCAAATACTCCCTGGTCAGCCAATTGAACGGCGGTATTCAGGCCTGTCTGGCCGCCCAGGGTGGGCAGGACGGCGTCGGGTCTTTCCTTTTGGATTATTTTCTTAACTGCTTCTGGGGTAATGGGTTCGATATAGGTACGGTCCGCCATTTCGGGGTCAGTCATGATGGTGGCGGGGTTGGAATTGACCAGCACGATTTGGTAGCCTTCTTCCCGCAGGGCCTTGCAAGCCTGGGTCCCGGAATAGTCAAATTCGCATCCCTGTCCGATCACAATCGGACCGGAACCGATGATGAGGATTTTCTTGATATCTGTCCGTTTGGGCATTGTTTTTCCTTGGTTAAGCGACATCTCATTCAAAAATCGCTACAGGCTAGCAAATTCGATACCATTTTGCAACGGGGGAATTGCCGGTAAAATCACCTTGCCTTGCGGTGTGTTATTTGCTACAATTAATAAAAGGGTCTTTTGGTCGGAAAATCCGCTTTTAAGCCGCCAAGGGATCGGAAATACTAAAAAGGAGTTTTTGCATGCCGGAGAATCTGTCACGGTCGATTTGGACTCGTATCAACTTTGCCAGGGTAATTCTTGCTGTTCTTGTCCTGCTGTTTGGTTTTTCCAACGCCCTTCATGCCAAACCGGCTAACCGGGACCAGGCGAAGAAATCGGTAAAAGGCTGGCTGAAAGCCGATCCGAAACCCCTGGCTACCCTTCTACCGTCTCAGATCAAGGAGGTGGTATCCTTCCCTGACGAACAGGAAGAGCCGCTTTATTATGTGGTTTATCTCCAGCCGGAGGGTTTTGTCATTGTACCGGCGGACGATGAAGTGGAGCCTATCATCGCCTTTTCCCCCAGCGGTACGTTTGACCCGTCTCTTGATAATCCGCTGGGCGCCCTGGTCAGCCAGGATTTGCCCAACCGGGTTGATCTGGCCCGTAATCTGCCTGGAAAAAGGGCTGCGCTGGCCCAGGATCAAAAAGAAAAACTGGGGAAAGCGACTCAGAAAGCCCGGCGTCAATGGACCCGTCTCCAGAAATATGCCGAGGGAAAAGAGGTTCAGGATACCGATGAGGAGGCGGAGGCGGATACCGACGGCGGGGAAACGGGTTATCCTTCTGTTTCGGATGTGCGGGTTGCCCCGCTGGTTACCAGCACCTGGGGTCAGGGCAATGCTGGGGGCGGGCTATGTTATAATTACTATACCCCCAATAACTATGTCTGCGGCTGTGTGGCGACGGCTTTCGCGCAGATTCTCCGCTATCATCAGTATCCTACGGTCGGAGTGGGAACTCCTTCGTTTACGATTGAGGTAGATGGTAATTCGCAAAGCCGCTCCCTGCGCGGCGGCAACGGTGCCGGCGGACCCTATAATTGGTCCGAAATGCCCCTGAATCCCAATAGTTCCCTGACCACCGCCCAGCGGCAGGCGATCGGCGCCCTTTGCCATGATGCCGGTGTTTCCGTGGAAATGTCTTATACCGCCAGTTCCTCCGGCGCCCAAACCTATGATGTCTCTGGTCGGATAAAAAGCGTTTTCTTTTATTCCAACGCCGTGGGTACCCATGATCCCAGTGTGGGAACCGAACTGTATCGAATGTTGAATGCCAATCTGGACGCCAAAAAGCCCTGCCAGCTTGGCATAAAAAGAGACAGCAGCGGCCATTCGATTGTCTGCGACGGCTATGGATATAGCGGCTCCACCCTGTATCACCATCTGAACCTGGGCTGGGGCGGATCCTATACCGCCTGGTATAATCTGCCGAACATCGACAGCAGTCCATCTTACAACACGATTTCCGCCTGCATCTATAATATTTTCCCCTCCGGCGGCGGCGAAATTATCAGCGGACGGGTCGTGGATACCGGCGGTTTTCCGATCGCTGGAGCCACCGTCACTGCCTCCGGTAACTACAACGCCACTACCGATACTAACGGCATCTACGCTCTGATTCATCTTCCTTCCAATACCA
>JAKJEP010000550.1 GCA_022705365.1 Planctomycetota bacterium
GCAGTCCGTCACATGGGAATAGGCCAGGAAGTTCACCCAAACCTTCGGATGCCGCTCACCAACCAGGGTGGCCACCCGATTGGTGAAGCGGATATAGGTCTTCGCGTACGCATCTCGCGCCTCCGCATCACCGGCACCGGCGTTTACCGGCGAGCACTTCGGACAACGGCAGAACCCGCTCCCATCGTTGTGCCAAAGGTCAACTACCTCTACCTCGGGGTTTTCGTCGAGCCAGGTGTTCATGTTCTCCGCCATCAGCCTCGCTACGTCGGCGTGGGAAAGGCAGACATAGCCGCCGGTCCAATAGTCGGGATGATCCTTGCCGTAGCGATCCGGCGGAAGCCAGGTATTAAAGGTATGTCCACCCACCTCCAGGTGCAGCCCCCGCTTGACCACCTCGGGAACCAAAACCTCCCGCAGCTTTTCCCGTTCCCAGATATATGGCCCGTTGGCCCCCAGGTGGACCCAATTAAAACGGTTCTTCGCCATCCAATCGACCCGCGGCAGAACGCATTTACGTATGTAATCCGCGCCGTACGCCTGGGTAACCGCACAATCGGCCTTAGGATCGGCAAAGTGCACGATCTTGCGCATCGACATCACCGGCGGGCCGATCGCATCCGCAAACTGCGATAGATGAACCGTCGCCTGTTTCGGAACCGTGTCGTCTCCCGGTACGCACCATCCGCACCCCAGGTACTTTTCCAGGAAATGATAGACCGCGTACAAGGTCGCCCGCGGCGAATTCCCCATCAGCACCAGCCGCTTTCCCGAACTGCGCATCACATAGCCGTCCTCGCCGCGGCCTTTCAGGTCCAACCGCAGCCTGTCCGTTTCGCCAGCCGGGGCGCTCCCTTCCCCCACGCAGATCGCCAAATCTGTCGAAATGTCGTTTGACACCGGCAGTTGCGCCCCGCTGATCTGCACCAGGTATTTCTGTAACTCTTCAGCCGCAAATTTCACCGGCAGCGGCGCATCGGCGGCGATGACAATCGTGTAACCGCTTTGTCCGTCTTCCACCAGGCTGACCGCATCGATATAATGGATCTCAGCCGGCAGAGTTAGACAGACCCAAAGCGTAATCACTCCCGTTAGTTGGACGGTCCTGCCGTTCATATTCATTCCTTTCCAAAATTGACGAAACTGGCGGCCAAAAAATGCCGCTGAAAATCGAAAGCCTGTGAGATATGCGGGCTAGCCCTGCCCGGTTTTTTTTACCACGACCAAAGCCATGTCATCAAAGCGTTTGGTCAGTCCGGTGAATTTGCGCATCAGCCAGAGGATATTTTTGGCGGCCTGCTCAGCGGGCATTTCCCGGGAATTCCGGGCCGCCTCGATAATCCGCTGGCGTCCGAACGATTCCCGGCGGAAATTCACTGCATCGGCCAGGCCGTCGGTATAGAGAATGAGCATATCACCGGTTTGCATCGGGATAGTATGGGCCTGATACACCGTATGTTTATCGATCCCCAACACCGTGCCGCCCTCGGATAAATTGACCATTTTCTGTTCCTGGAGAAGGATGGCCGGTTCATGGCCGGCATTGCAGTAGGTCAGCCGGCTGCCGTGGGGATCATAGAT
>JAKJEP010000551.1 GCA_022705365.1 Planctomycetota bacterium
GTCTTTTTGCCCGCCTCTTTCGTTCTTGTCGCTATCTGTCCTCAACATATAGACTTATATGCCTGCGGAAGATAGCTACTGCGGCCTTGAAGACGGACAAAAATTCTCGCTGAAAAAGATTGTCCATGCTGGCAGAACGAAAAAATAGTACATAAGGCATTTTGGTTTATTGAGTTATGATTAAAGGTGTCAAAATCACATGAAAAATGCGGGCTAGCCAGCGAGGAATTTTTTTCTATAATTATAGTATGGAAAACGAATTATCAAAATCAACCGGGTTGTCAGCTCATCGGCAGCATCCGCGGCATTTTCAGGGGCGTGAGTATGTTTATCCGGTGTTGTCTCGCCGGAGCCGGGGGATTAGTATTGGCGTAAATATTTGTCCGGACCAGGTTTGCAATTTTAATTGTCTGTACTGCCAGGTTCGGCGGGGCCAGGGGGAGCGGCCGGCGGCAGGGGGGGTAGAGCTGGAAAGGCTGGAGAGGGAGTTGGTGGAGGTTATTAAGCTGTTGCAAGGTGGGGAGTTATATCAAGAGGAACCCTTTGCCGTGGTGCCGGGGCATCTGCGGCGGCTGAATGATATCGCGCTGAGCGGTGATGGGGAACCTACGGCGGCTAAAGAGTTTACGGATGTTTGCCGGGTATGTGCCCGGGTGAAGGAGGGGGCGGGGCTGAAGGCGGTGAAGCTGGTGCTGATTACCAATGCCAGCCAGCTGCATAAGCCTATAGTACAGGAGGGTTTAGCGGTGCTGGACGGCCATGAGGGGGAGATCTGGGCCAAGCTGGATGCGGGGAATGAGGCATATTTTCGGTTCATCAATCAGACGGAGATTCCGTATTCGTTAATACTTGATAATATTACAGTTACGGCAAAAAAGCGGCCGGTGGTGATACAGTCTTTGTTTGTGCGGGTGGATGGTAAACGGGTGGGGGAAAAGGAGATAGCGGATTACGCGGACCGGCTGGGGGAGATACTGGAGCGGGGCGGGAAGATTTCGCTGGTGCAGCTTCATACGGTGGCGCGGGAGCCGCAGGATATGCGGGTTAGTGCCTTGTCAAATAAGGAGTTAGAAGATATAGCGGAAGAGATAAGAGGTCGGGCGGCGGTGCGGCTGGAGATCTTTGGGGGTTAGGGGAAAGAATTATATACACATAAGGCTGTAAGTCGTTATTTTTGGTTGGGGAAAATTGCTGTAAGTGCTTATTATACGTGGTTGATTGACTCAGATGACGTCCGATAACAAGGTTAATTTGAGTAATATGGATAAGATGTAGGGGCATTTATGGTAAAGTTTAACGATTGGGTAAGATGTTAAATGTTGAATCAGGGGACAGGCATTTTGGGGGGCCAGAATAGCGGTGTTTGTGACGTCATGGCGTGTCTGATTCAAAGAGTAATAATTTTGTAAATAATTATTATATAAGATATTATATTATTTTTTGGCTGAATTTTGGTTAGATAGAATGGTCGGAAATCAGGTTTAAAATGGGTAAGATGGGTAAGAAAATGTTAAGATGTAACGATTAGGTAAATGTTGAATAAAGTGTAGTAAAAAAT
>JAKJEP010000552.1 GCA_022705365.1 Planctomycetota bacterium
GCCCTCAGCCGCGGCGCCCGCCACGCCATCATGGTGGACAAGGACCATGACGCCGTCAAACGCGCCCGCCAGAATATCGAAAAACTCCGTTTCCAGGACCAGACCACCCTTATCCTCACCGACGTCTTCCGCTACGGCATACCCGGTAGTAAAAATCAGCATCCCGACGATTCCGACTGCTGCGATCTGGTCTTCCTGGACCCGCCCTATATCTTCTCCCGCCATACCGGACCGGATTCCGATATCGGCAAACTGCTGTGGAAAATCTCCGGCCAGGTCGCGCCGCTCGCTCTGGTCGTGGTTCGCCACGAT
Source organism: Planctomycetota bacterium (assembly GCA_022705365.1). Lineage (GTDB taxonomy): Bacteria > Planctomycetota > Phycisphaerae > Sedimentisphaerales > SM23-30 > JAKJEP01. The sequence continues at coordinate 313 of JAKJEP010000552.1, forward strand.
AAACACTCTGAGTTTCTGCCCGCCTACAACACCTTGCACCAGTATGACCGGCGCGAATATGGCAATATGGCCCTCACCTTTTTTAAAAATATCATCGATGGTAGGGGGGTATAATGAAAAACAAACCCCTGCCTGCCAAACAGGTCGCCCTGCAAATTATTCGGCAGTTGCGCCGCGGCGGCTACCAGGCTCTCCTGGCCGGCGGCTGCGTCCGTGATATGCTCCTGGGTAAAATCCCCCATGACTATGACGTTGCCACCAATGCCGTCCCCGAAACCATTACCCGGCTCTTTCCTCGTACCTTAACCGTCGGTGCCCAGTTCGGCGTGGTGGTCGTCCTGGCCGGCGGCCGGCAGGTAGAGGTCGCCACCTTCCGCAGCGATGCCGAATATCCCGACGGCCGCCGCCCCCAGCGGGTGGTTTTCACCGATGCCCGTCACGATGCCGAGCGCCGCGACTTCACCATCAACGGTATGTTTTACGATCCCATTGCCAAACAGGTTATCGATTACGTGGGGGGACAGGCCGATCTTCGTAATGAAATGATTCGTGCTATCGGCGATCCCAGCCTCCGTTTTGCGGAAGATCATCTGCGGATGCTCCGGGCCATACGCTTTGCCTGCCGCTTCAACTTCCAGATCGACCCCGACACCTGGCAGGCCATTCGTCGCCACGTCCCCAGCCTCGCCCGCATCAGCGAAGAACGTATCGCCGCCGAATTCGAAAAAATCCTCATCGATCCCCATCGCCTCCGCGGTGTCCAGCTTACTCACGATAGCGGCCTGCTCCCGCTGATTTTCCCCGGCCTTGTGCCTGCTGCCTGTGAAATCGGCCTGCAAACCCTCGCCCACCTTCCCAGCCGCTGCAGTTTCCCCCTGGCCCTGGCCGCCTTCCTCGTTGCCTGTCCTCCCCAGCAGGTCAACAACTTCTGCCGCCGCCTCAAAACCAGCAACGACCTTCGCCAGCACACCTCCTGGCTGGTGGCCAGTTACCCCCAACTGCTCAGCGCGATACCTCTTTCCCGCGGTCTGCTTAAAAAATGGCTTGCCGAACCCCTTTTTGAGCCGTTGCGACGATTGCTGCGCTGCTATCTCAAAGGCCAGAACCGGGACCTTACCCCTTTACGCCGTCTTCAGCGGCAGATCCGGGAATTGGGCGATGAACCCATCAGCCCACCGCATTTGCTGGACGGACATGAGCTAATCCGCCTCGGCGCCGCCCCCGGC
>JAKJEP010000553.1 GCA_022705365.1 Planctomycetota bacterium
CAGACAACCCCCTTCATATGCCAATGAAAAATGGGGATAACCCATAGCACTCCCAGGAAGTTAAAGATGGTATGGGCATAGGCCGCCCGTTTGGCATTGGTGGCTGCCCCCAGCGAGGCCAGCAGGGCGGTAATCGTGGTGCCGATATTTTGACCCAACACCAGAGCACCCGCCGTTTGATAGTCAATAATCCCCGTCAGCGCCAGTCCCATGGTAATTCCGACGGTGGCGGAGGAGGACTGCACAATCCCGGTCACCACCATACCCACCAGTACACATTTGATGATTCCGAAAAAGGTGTCCGGCTTAAACCGGGAAAACCAGGCCAGCACCTCCGGCATATCCTTCAAGGGGCCAAAGCCTTTGGCCATCAATTCCAGACCGAAAAACACCATCCCCAGCCCCAGGAGCACGGTGGCGGTATATCGCAGCCGTTCCCGTTTGGCAAACAAAAAGACCAGCGCCGAAAGGCCCAGCAGGGGCAAGCCGTACTGGGTGAGATCCAGCACCAGTATCCAGGCCGTAATAGTAGTGCCGATATTGGCCCCCAGTATCACACCGATGGCCTGCGTTAAAGTCATCAGTTCCGCATTGACCATCCCCACCACCATAACCGTCGTAACCGAGCTGGACTGGATGACGGAGGTTATGATGGCCCCGATTCCGCAAGCAACCAGCCGGTTGCTGGTCACCGCATTAATCAGCTTGCGCATCTTATTCCCCGCCACGGCCTGCATCCCGTCGGACATGTTTTTCATGCCCAGCAAAAATATTCCCAGCCCGCCGATCACGCCGAAAACCATTTTCAAAATGATTTCTAATTCCATATGGTTTGGTTCCTTTTGGGTACGGATTCCTTATCGCGTCGGGGTTTCGGAATCGTTTCCGTCCAGATCGATTTCGCCGGGCGTAAAATCCAGCCGCACCGGCCGTTCAAAGGGAAACATACCCAGCCGCATCGAGATTCGCCGCCAGAGGGGTTCGCGCCGGCGCCAGTTGCGGACCGCATCGCGAACTTTTTGGATCAGCGCATGATTTCCCTCTATATTGTTCAAGATGTTCAGGGCACCTGCCACATTGCCTTCCAGCAGCATGGCGGTAACGCAGTTGATCTTTATGACCAGGGGAATATTCGCGTTGAAGACAACGGTATTTTTTTTGTACACGTAACCGGACAGAATTTCGGCGGCTTTTTTGGGTTCGCCTGACCGCATCAGGCAGACGGCCCGGGCGTTTTGATACCACAGGGAGTCATTGCCGCTATGCTGAAGGGACTGCAAAGCTTCCTCCATCCGGTTTTGGCTGATCAGATTCTGAATTTCTTCCCGCGTATTCTTTTTCGATGACATTGAATCGCTCCTACCTACAGGTTTGGTATTATCCATCAGCCGACCGGGAATGTCCGATTCGTATAGGGGAAAATGGGACCGGGCGGCCGCCAAGAGGAGAAGAAAAAAGGAGGGAGCGATCAGATGAGGAGGCTGCAGTTTAAGCGAA
>JAKJEP010000554.1 GCA_022705365.1 Planctomycetota bacterium
GCAACGGTCTGGATGCCAGGGCCAAGAGCGGGTGGGGATCCCCCATTCTGAAGACGGATGGGGCTTTTCCCGTGGTCCGATTTGACGGCAATGACGGGATGGTAGTCTATGATCTGAGCGATCCCAATGACCAGGCAATATTCCTGGATCCGGAAGATCCCAATGCGGTCGGTCCGCTTGATTTAACTAACTATACTATTTATGTGGTCGGCAAGCTCAATCAGACCTTGAATACCAGCCAGGTTTTCTTCGCGAATTATAACGCCTCACGAGGCTATGGACTGGGTATTTCTGATTCCCTGCCGGACTATGTCAAATTCTGGACCAATGCCGGCGGCGAGATGCGTTCCGGCGGTCCGCTGGAAGCCGATCGGTACTATCTGATGGTGGCAACCATCACTAACACAGCCGGCAAGAAACTGACTGTTAATGATTGTGTGGAGGACGATAGCAATGGTTTGTCTTCTTATACGAAGACTACCGCCGCTACGGTTGGCGCTCTGGCGGGCGGCACCCAGTTCCTCAAGGGTGATATCGCGGAGATCCGGGTGTATGACGGATTTATCCAGGCTACCCATGACGGTGTTGTCAACGAGTTGGTCAGCAAATACGGATTGAACCGCGAATGTCTGGGTGGACCCAGCCTGGATCAGGTGGCTCTGACGGCCCTGACCTTCTTTGGCACCACGTCCACCGGTTCAGTCCGATTGGAGGCACGGTGGAATACTTTCTGGCAGGATGCGGCCTGGGATATCGTTCTGGCCAGCGGTTCGATTGCGGAACTGGCTGCAATTCCGGATCCGAATGATATCCCGATTTTGAATATCCATGACAACATGAATATTTACGTGCAGATGGAAAAAGGCCAGGACTACACCTTTACCTGGGTGAATCCCACCAGTGTTATTCCGCAGGGTGAGAACTATGGGATGAATTTCTACTTTGACAGCGCGGAGAAACTCGGCAAGCCGCATGGGATTTCGGTCTTCGGGAATGTGACCGATCCAGGTGAAAATCCTGAAGCTTTTCAGGCAAACAGTGCCACCACGATGGGTTATCCGATTACGGATGTTCCCGGCGCCGGCACGCTGATTTACAAGGATTATGTGAAGGGCCTTGCCGTAACCCTAACTCCCTGGGTAGTCTATCATCCGGATGTATTTAACGTGGATTTTGTAACAGGTAACAATGATGTTACCCATGCCCTTTCCGACGATGGCAAGATAAAACCCGATGGCAAAACTGATTTCATCGGACAATTCACTTTGAGTGTCGATAGTTATACACCCAACTGTAAAGATGATCTGATCCCCATGGGCGGTAAGTATTACTTCATGGACGTCAACCAGGACTGCTACGTGGATCTGGAAGATGTCGCGGAGTTTGCCCAGGATTGGCTGCGGTGCAACGATCCGGCAAATCCCTTATGCGAATAATTCCCTGCTAAGAAGGTAGAAGTCAAGGAACCAGCCCGG